>JAYUVL010000336.1:0-7974 GCA_043754075.1 Cytophagales bacterium
AAGAACACCTTGAAAATCAGGTGCTAAATTAGAAATAAACTAAAAAAAACCAATGCCCGCCGCCAGAAAGAAAAGGCTGGAGATCAAGAAGCAATAAAGATAAGCAGCAAAGGCAGTAAAAAGAAGGTGATGATCAGATAGAGCAGCGCCATCCAACGGTTGCGGCCAGCCAACTGCCCCAGAAATTCGGATAGTCGAAGCGGCAGCGCCCGGAAAAGGGGAAATGGAAAAAAAACAAGCACCCCGATGAAATTGAACAGGAAATGGGCCATTGCAATGCTAAGCGCCATTTGTGATCCTTGTGCGAAAGCGGCCACCAAGGCGGTGAGCGTAGTGCCGATGTTGGCCCCCAAGATAAAGGGAAAGGCTTGTTGGAGCGTTACTTGTTTACGGGCAACCAATGGCACCATGGCCGAAGTAGCGAGCGAACTGGAATGTAGCAATGCCGTGAGCCCAGCCCCCAGTCCCAACGATTTCAATGGCGAACCGAACACATACTGCTCCATTTTAGGTTCTGGGCCATAGAACAGGATCGATTTAAACAAAACCACAAAGCCTTGGATGCTGGCAAAAAGGAGGCCGATGGCAACCAAGATCCCTACCCAGCTAAAACTGCCAAACCAAGCCAACACCAATATAGTGAGTGAGTGGATGGGCAGATCCAGAAAGCCAAACAGAAAGAAAATTTGTTTGCCGCCCAGTTCAACCATCCAATCAGCGGCCGAAATGGAGATATTGCTCAAAAAATGTGTGGAATACTCCAGGGGGAACAACAAACAAGCCGTCAAGATATTGAATATGTCGTGGCACGTTCCAGCCGCGATGGCCCGTTTGAACTCTTTCTTTTTGGCAATGTAACCAAAGGAAACAAGGGTGCTGGTGATGGTCGTGCCGATGTTGGCCCCAATGATGGTGGGCACAATATTCATGATGCTCACTTGGCCTGAGCCAGCCACTGCCACCAGCGTCGCAGTGACCAATGAACTACTTTGGGCGACCGCCGTAGCGATCAAGCCAATACACAGGCCCACCAGTGGATTGGCCGTGGCGTTTACAAAGCCACTGAGCAGATTGCCCCCAACCGTTTTGCAAGAATAGGCCAATAGATCGAGGGCAAAGAGAAAAAGTACCAACAAGCTGCCCAAGACCAATATTTGCCAGATCAGGGCTGGTTTGGTCTTTTTGGTTAGAAACTCGCCTTCGCTAACAGCCACACCCATCTGTTTTGGTATTTCGGATAAAACACAAAAGTAGGCCAAGGCTGGTGGGCGAAGTGGAGTGCAAAATGAATTTATTGTTAAGTTTGGAAAGTAGGCCAACCAATCAAAATAGGTTATATTAGTGGCTTGTGGCGTACCAATCACCGAAAACCCGCTTATTTATGAGTACGATCAAAAACTCGGATTTTGTGACTAAATTACCTATTTTACTGGCCTTGGCCATTTGCGCCGGTATCTTCGTAGGTGCCAAGATGTTTGGTAGAAATGACGGAATTGGCGATATCAATGGCAATACCAATCGGCTACGCGAAATACTGACGTACGTCGATCGGTATTATGTGGATTCGGCCAATACGGATGAGCTGACCGAATATGCCATCAAAAAAATGTTGGAGAAATTGGACCCACATACGTCTTACATCCCAGCCAAGGACATGGAAGTAATGGGTACGCACCTCAACAGCTATTTTGAGGGCATTGGCGTTTCGTTTACCATCGTCAAGGACACGATCAACGTGGAGTCGCCCGTGGCTGGTGGGCCAGCCGAAACCGTAGGGGTGCGGGCCGGAGACAAAATAGTAGCCATCAATGGCAAGAAGGTAGCAGGGATCGGAATTACCACCCGGGGGGTTTTTGACTTGCTGTTGGGCAAAAAAGGGACAAAGGTTAGTGTTGGCATTGCCCGGCGTGGCACCACTGAACTACTAGAGTACACCATCACCCGCGATAAAATTCCCCAATACAGTGTTGATGCCAGTTATTTGATTGATAATAAAACTGGCTATTTGCGCATTTCCCGTTTTGGCCAACGGGCCCATGAGGAAATGAGAGAAGCACTCAAAAAGTTGCAAGACCTTGGGATGAAGCAACTGGTCCTGGATTTGCGCGGCAATGGGGGCGGCTACCTGCCCCAAGCGGTGAGTATCGTGGACGAATTTACCCCTGGCGATAAAATGATAGTGTATACTGATGGTCGGGTGGAAAGCCATGACGAAGAGTACCGAGGCAAAAAAGAGGGATTATTTGAGCAAGGGGCCATGATCGTGCTGCTCGACGAAGAGAGTGCCTCGGCCTCGGAAATAGTGGCCGGGGCCTTGCAGGACAACGACCGGGCGTTGTTGATCGGCCGGCGTTCTTTTGGCAAAGGCCTCGTGCAGCGCCCAATTTCCTTGTCCGATGGTGCTGAACTGAGGCTCACTATTTCCCGCTACTATACCCCCAGTGGCCGCAGCATCCAGAAACCTTATGAACTGGGAAAAGGCGAAGAATACGCCGAAGACATGACCCACCGGGTCAGTCATGGGGAACTTTATCATGCCGATAGCAATAAATTGGACCTTTCCAAAGAATACAAAACGGCCAAAGGTCGCTTGGTGTATGGCGGCGGGGGGATTATGCCCGATATTTTTGTGCCGATGGACACCAGTTACTACACTTCCTATTTGAGCAAATTGCTCAACGAACAAATAGTGCGGGAGTTTGCCTTGGACTATACCAATGCCAATATGGCGGACCTGCGCAAAATGAACGCGGAGACATTCGCCAAGAAATTTGTCGTGACCGAGGCGATGCTGGCTCAAATAGTAGCACTGGCAACTCGCCAAGGCATCAAGCTTGAGCCGATCCAACTGAAACAGTCCCAGGCGTTTATTGCCTTGCGCACCAAATCGTTCATTGCCCGTAACCTATGGCATGATGAAGGCTGGTATCGGGTAAGCAACCAAGAAGATGAGGTAATTGCCCAAGCCCTTAAGCGCTTTGACGAAGCCAAAAAAATTGAAACTGGTAGCTTTGTTTCCAAAAAGTAAGCCCAAATCCGTATGTCGATCTACATTGGCCGCTGGGATTGCAAGGTGTGTGGCCTGCACGGCAATGCTGGGCCCGACACCCATTGTGTAGGCTGCGGCTCGCCCAGGAGCAGCAAGGTTCAGTTTTATTTGCCCGAAAATCCCGAAGAGGTGACTGATGCCGACCGCTTGAAGCAAGCAAAGAGCGGGGCCAACTGGCAGTGCAACTACTGTGGGGCGGAAAGCCCCGCCTCGGCCACCCATTGCGTTTCCTGTGGCAATGAAAGAGATGGCCAAGATACCGCCCGGCAGGAGCGAGTTATCCTTGACGCGCCGCAAGTGCCGCCTCCGCCCGCCGCTCCCCGGGAAAAAGTGGCCGCCCCGCCAAGTCGATCCAAGTACTGGATTCTGTTGTTTTTTTTGGCAATAGTCGTAGGAATATGGCTTGTTTTTAAGCCCAACGAATTTCAAGTGACCGTAATGGGGCATGAGTGGGTGCGCACGGTGGACATTGAGCATTATCGATCATTTATCGAGCAAGACTGGGATCTGCCCGGCGGGGCCAAGCTCATCAGCCGCCGCCAAGAAATTCACCACTATGACCAAGTGTTGGATGGTTACCAGACCAAAACCCGGGACGTGCGCGTTCAAACTGGTACGCAGCGCAAGAAATGTGGGAAACGGGACTTGGGCAACGGTTATTTTGAGGACCAATATTGCGACGAACCCGTTTACGAAAGCCGGCAGGAAACCTACAAAGAACCGCGCTATCGATCAGTGCCCGTGGTTCGGACGAAATACAAATACGAGATTTTCCGCTGGACCACCGACCGCACCCTGACCGCCAAGGGCAACGATCTCAAGCCCGTCGATCCGGTCGAGACCTTGCCCGGCCAAGATTGGCGCGAAGGCCAGCGCCACGCCACCTATACCCTTAAAATGGCGGACAAGGACAATAAAATGTACTTGGAGAAGGTAAATCAAGCCTTTTGGCAAAAGCACCCGGACGGGGCCAAGCTCAAAGCCAAACGCAATAGCTTGGGTCGGTTCTATGGACTGGACGAAGTGGGCTGGCAACCTTAGTGGCCATTGGTTAATGGACTGGACAAAGTAGGTTTCGCCTTCAACTTTTGGCTGGTTTGCCCTGTTTTTTCAATAGTGCCTTGAGCTTGTCATAATTGGAATACTCTAAATTGCTGAGTTTGAGCACCCCATTGGGAAACACCAATTGTAACCGCAGGTATTTTTGGGTGCTAGTGGTGCTTACCTCCGCCTCGTGCCAAGAGCGCAGTTGGGCCAGGTCGAGCACTTGGTTGCTACGGGGCAGGAACCGGAACCGGACCGTCAATTTACCTTGGCTCACCCGGATGGACTTCCATTTGGTCAGGACCAACCGGACAAACTGGATCGCCATGACCAGCAGTAAAGGGAACGTAGCCAAGAACCAAGCGTAGTGGCCACTCGCGGGCAAATAGAGGGCCGAAACCCCAGCTCCCAGCAGGCAGCTCATCGCTATTATTCCGAAAACAACCAACAAATGAGTGCGAGGCTCGATGTCAAACATAAGGAAAATTGAAGGAGGCCAGATTGTCAAACTAATTGCTAAACTGACGTACTAAATTACATCGCGCTTGCTCTTCACGATGTCAAACAACAGCTCGCGGGCGCGGTGGAGTTGGGCCTTGACTGTGCCCAGCGGGGCTTGGATCCGCTCGGCAATCTCTTCGTAGGACAGTTCCTCAAAATAGCGCAAGCTAACCAGCTGCTGGTATTTTGGGGGCAATTGACCAACAAAGCCATGCACCATCTCAATTTTTTGGGCATTGATGGTGCGCTCTTGTGGGTTAAGGTTCTCATCCCGGATGTCTATATCAACCGGGTCGCCGTTGTCATCCGTAAAGCTGGTGCTAATGCTCATGGTCTCCAGCTTTTTCTTTCGGATGTAATCAATGCAATTGTTAGTGGCGATGCGAAACAGCCACGTGCTAAACGTATATTCCTTTTTGAATTTGGGTAAGTTGCGAAATGCTTTGGCAAATGCTTCAATGGTCAGATCTTCGGCGTCATCTTGGTTTCGAACCATTTTGAGCAAGGTATGATAGACCGGTTTGCGGTAACGCTTCATCAACTCGGTGTAAGCTTTCTCGTCTCCAGCCGTTGCCCGGTCTATCAGTTTAAAATCTGAGAGGGCTTTGCTGGAAAAGATTTTCTCGTCCTCGTTGGGCTCTTGTTCGTTTATTTCCATCTTAATTGTTTGCTTTGAAAAGCGGCCCACCCTACCACGAGATAATAAATCGTGTAAAATAAATCCAGAAATGGCAAAAGTATTAGCGAAGTACGGTCGCCAAGTTTTCGCTGGCAGCCAGTCAGCACCATTGCTTGGGCCAGCCATTTTCCCATAAAACCGACTGCTGCCAGGGCCATCCATTCCCTACGCCCAGTTAGTAACGATAGCATGATCAGGCCAAAGCCACCCATCCAAGTGAATAATTGCGAAGCAGAAAACAGCCCCAATACTATTTTATCGCTTAATTTATAGAATTTGCCAACGGATAAGTGGCGTTTTTTTTGTCGAAACCAATCACCAATATTCGTTTTAGGTAACGAAGTTACGATGCTTTCCGCACCCATGCAAATGGCAACGTTAGAATTATGGGCTGCTTGGTTTACAAACAGGTCATCATCACCGCCCACTAGCTTGATGTGACGGTGAAAGCCCTTGTGTCGGAAAAACAATTCGCGGCGGTAGGCCAAGTTACGGCCCAGTCCCATGTAGGCCCGGCCCCAAACCGCCCAACTGAAACATTGCACAGCCGTGAGCAGGGTCTCGAACTGAATGAACCGGTTGAGCAGCCCTGGGTGCGTTTCGTAAGGGGAAAAGCCCAGTACAATCTCCCGGCCCAGGCTCATGTGTGAGGCCATTTGGGCAATCCAGTGCGGGCTTTGGGGCGCACAGTCGGCATCGGTCAGCAAAATGGTCGGGTGTTTTGCGGCCTTGATGCCCAAAGTGAGGGCGTATTTTTTGCCACTGAAATCTGCGGGAGTCTGGCTGACGTGGACTGCCCGTAAGCGGGGCTGCCCTTGGGCCAGTTGGTACAAAAACGGCCAAGATTCATCCCATGACCGATCGTTGACCACGATTACTTCAAACTCGGCATAGTCTTGTGCCAGTAAAATTGGCAGTAGCCTTTGTAAATTTTCTAGCTCATTGCGAGCGGCCACCACCACCGAAACGGGCGGCCAATCTTGCTTTGCCAAACGGTGCTGATACTTTTCATTTTTGCCCCAAGCGAAGCGCCCAAAAATGAGGAGATAAAATGCCAGTTGGAGCACCCAACCCAACCCAAAAACAGCGCAAACAATTATTTCGACCACCAAAACACACCCAGTTGACAGATAAAGGGGCAAAAGTAAGCCATTGCCGTGGTAACTGGTGGCCCGGTCGGTAATAAGCCGGACAAAAGTAGCGTGGACCCCGTGGGGAGATTAGGCACAAACACTCGCGGGTTTTGGCAACAATAGAAATGACCTCAGTTTGTGCTACCATCTTTTGCTGGCCCAAAACACCTGTAAATGACCAATCTGATGCCCATCATCCATGACGTCTAGTGTTATTTTCAGGTAAGATCAAACGTGGGGTAGGGTTGATATGGTGAATGGCCCATCATTGGCTGGGTATTTTTCCTCAATTTTGAATACTTTCACGCCAATTTCGCACCTATTTACCACTTGATGAAAACTTGGCTAGCCCTTCCCGAAAATTCCGATTTTAGTCTGCAAAATCTGCCTTATGGCGTTTTTTCCTACGCGGGCAAACGTCCCCGCTTAGGTGTGGCCATTGGTGACCATATCATAGATCTCAAGCGCGCCGCCAAGTTGGGGCTGTTCAGTGGATTGGGAATTGCCCCCCGCGTATTTGCCAAACCCCACCTGAATGCCTTTATCCGGTTGGGCCGACCTGTCCATCTGGCCGTGCGGGAGCGCTTGCAAGCATGGCTCACCGGCGGCAAGCCCACCCTCCAAAAACAGGACAAAAAAGTGTTGGTGCCCATGCGGGTGGCCACGCTCCACTTGCCAGTAAAAATCGGCAATTATACGGATTTTTATAGCAGTGAGGAGCATGCAACCAATGTGGGCAAAATGTTCCGGGGAGAAGCCGATGCGCTATTGCCCAATTGGAAACACCTGCCCGTGGCCTACCACGGCCGCGCTTCTTCTATCGTGGTTTCGGGAACCGAGGTGATGCGCCCGCACGGCCAGTCGCGCCCCAACGATCAAGAACCGCCCGTGTTCGGGCCTTCCCGCGCCCTGGATTTTGAGCTCGAGATTGGTTTTATCATCGGGCGCGATTCGGCCTTGGGCCAACCCGTGGCCGCCGCCGAGGCCGAAGGGTATATTTTTGGCTTTGTCCTGTTCAATGACTGGTCGGCGCGGGATCTCCAAAAATGGGAATACCAGCCACTGGGCCCCTTTTTGGGTAAAAATTTCGCTTCTTCCATGTCCCCGTGGGTGGTTACCCTAGATGCACTGGAGCCCTTCCGCACAACCGGCCCAATGCAGTCGCCCGCCGTGCTGCCCTACCTCCAAAGCAGCGGTAAGCGCACGTTTGATCTCCACTTGGAAGTGGCCATCCAGCCCGAAGCAGCCCCCGAAACGGTGGTTTGTCGCTCCAATTTCAAGTATTTGTACTGGAATGTGTGCCAACAAGTGGCCCACCACACCGTCAATGGCTGTAACCTCAAAGTGGGGGATGTAATGGCTTCGGGCACCATCAGCGGGGCTGCGCCCGATAGTTTTGGCTCTCTGCTAGAGCTGACGTGGGGCGGCAAAAATCCCTTGGTGCTGGCCGGGGGCAGCGAGCGGCGTTTCCTCCAAGATGGCGATACGGTGATCATGCGCGGCTGGGGGGACAAAGCCGGGATCCGAGTTGGTTTTGGCGAAGTGGTGGGAAAACTCGTGGGGTAGCT
>JAYUVL010000337.1:0-10423 GCA_043754075.1 Cytophagales bacterium
TTTCAATCTCTTATGAGACTACATTTTTTGAGAGTCGTAATTATTTCATGCATAGCATGGTCATGTGATTCGCTTAAAGAAAATACTGTATCAGAACCCACGTATGACTTTACATTGGTTGAAACGGACTCATTCAACCTCCCGTTAGACACTGTGACCTCATCCATGTTTTCCACCTTAACCTATGTGGAGAAAGGGAACCAGTTGTACGTACTGAACAATGCTACCTATCAGCTTAATGTTTACAGTTTAAGCTCAAATAGCTTAGCCAAGAAGATAAACTTCGCTAAAGAAGGGGAGGATGGCATCTCCACCGAGCTGCAAGGTAGTTTCGTCCATTTAGCGGACTCGATATTTTTGACCAATGGTTATATGATTTTTCTGGCTAACTCGACGGGAAAGATTATTAAAAAGTATGTGCCAGAAGATCCTGATTTGCCCAAGTATTCACAAGTTTTTTTTAATACCAAGGATGCCCCAGTCGTAATTGGTGATACTTTATACTGTGTGGTCTATCCTTATATCCATTCGTTAGATTTAGCCAAATACAAACGTCGCCCTGGGGTATATGCTTTAAATATTAGAACCGGAAAAGGTAGGACCGTTTCGTTTTATCCCGCCGAGTATTTAGCAGGTTTTTTTGGCAATAATTTCACTAATACATTTGTCACTAAAGCCCCTAAAAGTAGCAAACAAAAAGTGATTTGCTCCTATCCCGTATCTGACTTCGTCTATGAAGCAAATACTGACGTGAAACATCTTGCAAAGAGCAAGTTTTTCGGCCCCATCAAGCCCGCTTCAAAAATTGCTGACACTCCAAAGGGCCACACTTCTTTTTTTGTGACCAGTCCCTCGTATGGACCTATATATTATGATCCATATCAAGAAATTTACATCAGGGTAGGGGAAAAACCACGTTCTCAGGATGATTTTATAAATAAAAAATGGTGGAAAGAAAAAACCTTGATTATTCTTGATAAAAATTTAAGTGTTATTGGCGAAATAGAACTTGAGAATGCGTATCTCGATGTTTACGACTGCTTCGCTACTCCCAAAGCATTTTACATCCCGGTAAGTTCTAAAGAAGAGAATAAAAAGTCATTTATAGGCTTTAAACTAAAAAAGTTATGACTCGGATACTGTTTTGGAGCTATTGCATCGCAGTGCCTATCCTTTTGATCGCTTGTCGAAATAACCCTCCAAGGGATAGCTCAAATTCGTTGAAAGAGAAGTTGTTTTCTCTTATCAAAGAACTAGACCTATCCGATAACCCACCCGAGTTCGGGGCTATTTTGATCATACCGGTTGATTTAGCCTGTAAGTCTTGCCGTGATAAATGTATCGCTGCCCTAAAACGAGGCGATCTAAAGCCTGCCAAAACGGTTTTAAGCAGTTTAAATGTCAAAGAAATGAAGCTGTTTCTCCAAAACCACGGCATTGAATTAGAAAAACATCCGAATATATTGCTGGACACTACAAACGCAGCTTTCAAAAGCGATTTGGCTTTTGTTTCGCCGGTATTGTATTTTGAGGACAAAGCAAGCAAGGAGATGGTCAAGATAGAACTAACGCCCATCAATATTGATGATCAATTAAGCCTGCTCGCAGGTATGCGTAAATATTAGCAAGGGCAAATTTAATTTATACCTCACTTCCTTACACCACTTCAAACTCAAACCGCTGTGTATCTTGTTCTCTCAGCGGATTATAAATTTTCTCCTGAAAAAAAACCTCGCCCCGGCGCGAGATGAGCACCACCGTAGTGCAACAGGTTCCGTAGTTTGGGCTGGCAATGAACAACGGAGCAAGCACTCGCTCCTGTTCCAGCGGCAGCCCGGTTTGTTGCACCAGTGGGTCGGGTGGAAGATTGGAGTCGTGCAGCAGCATGGCCAGTCCATCTGGGGTTAGTTCATTGGCCGCAATGGCCGCCTTGAGCCGAGCTTTGGCGGTGCTTACTTTGTGCCAGGGGGTGTCCAGCAAGTGGTTGGACAGTCCATATAGGCCACTGGCCAACTTGCGGGATTTGTTTTCATAGTTGGAGTAGTAAAACAGGTCATTGGAGTTGCCCACCAACAAGTTGAACCCGTTGTATTGCTCGGCACGGGGCTGGATCTGCGCCAAGTATGATTGCGGAGATGAACCCCCAGTGAGGTAATGAAGTGGCAGTTCCCCACGCGATAGGGCAGCGCGCGCAAACTGGGCAGGGTCACGGTAGTTGGTCAGGGCCGCAAACTGGCCTTGCCGGTTCAAGCCAAGCCAAGTGCCCCCGGCCGACAAGTCTTTGCCAGCTAGCAGGTTGGGGTGTTCCGGCCAGAAATGGGCGTTTTCAGTGGGCCGAGCGTAAAACTCGTCACGGTTGGCCACTAGGATCAACTGATAAACGGGATCATAGTCCCAAGCAAAAGTAATCAAGCACATCTGACACTGATGGGATCAACAAACGGCACCCCAAAAATGATGGGGTGCCGCTTAGTGTGGCTTAAAATTTAGGCACTATTTTTTGTCCCGCAGGTCAACTTCCTGAACTTTGGGATACTGCGCCTTGTCAAAATTGAAGAAGGCATCGGTAACCGCGACGTTGGACTCAAATTTCATGATCGCGTACAGAAAGCGACGGCCATTCTTTTCAAATATTTGCCAACTTCTTAGTTCGCGGGTGCGGCGGTTGATCACTAAGCGAATTTTGAAATAATTCACGTTCTTGTCGTCAGGGGTCAAATCCACCTCATCAAAAACTTCGGCACCTTCCTTTTTTTCGCCAAACCAATTGTATTTGAACCCCTTCTTGTACATGTTATAAACTTCAGCAGGGTTAATGTCGCCGCTGTTGGGGTCATTGTCGGTAATGGTCACTTCCTTGTCGTCCTCGATGTATGTCCAAACGGTGGTTTTGTTGTTAAAAATTTCCTGTTCGGGGAGCTTTAGCCGGAACTTGTCGCCTTTGACCGTGATTTTGCCCGTGAAGGTTTCGTCAAGCTTTTCTTGCGTACTTTTCATATTGCAGGCAAACTCAGCCCGAAAAGCTGTCAGTTTTTTGTACCGATCGCTCATAGAATTCAATATGGCCTCGGCTTTTGGATCTTTGGCATTGGCTTGGGCCAGTGCACTCAGTCCGATGAAAATCAAAATCGAAGATAAAAATAAGTTTTTCATTTGGGGTATTAAAAATTGATAAAAAATAAAAGGTAAACATGCCAATACCATTACGCGTTCAATGCCGCTAGAAAATAAACTGCTTTGTGCAGGCCGGTCAACTTGGCAATGAGTCAGTCGACCTGGCCACGACTATTTTATAGACGCATCTTACCTGTATTTCCATTGCCTCATTCTTGGTTGGTCAATAATGATACCGTCCTATAACCGCGCCACTTCTTCTTCCGAGAGTCCGGTCAGGGCCGAAATAGCCGCCGAGTCCATCTCCATGGCTTTTGCTTTTCTAGCAACCGCCAATCTCCCTTTCAATTCTCCTTTCAGTTCTCCTTTCAGTTCTCCTTCCTCAAATGCAGTATCAATAACTCCTTTCAGATCGCGGTAGATTTTGAGACTCTGTTCGTAGGCCATCCTTTCTTCGTCGGAATAATTGGCGATTTCTGCTTTTTTGAATGCTTGTGAAAATATGTCGTCGTTGAATAGGTCGGGGATGTCCTGGAAATCTTCCAAGTGCTTGATGAAATACAGCCATTTGTCGAGTCGGGTCGTCAGTTCGTGCTCCTTCTTATTGAAGTGAGGCATTTCCAAGTACACAAATTTCAGTTTGTCATAAAAGACCTGATTGTTCTGATCCTTGAGCCGAACAGTGTGAACCACTTCCCTGCTGCTGGACTTGGCTTCATCAAACTTGAAATCCAAGATGCCCACACAATAGACGGCTTTTTGTCGGTAGTCCCATTCGCCCCGCTCTGCTTGTTCTTGGATGGGGAATGTTGCGTAATAGATCGTCCGATCCTTGAAATAATTTTGCTTGGCCTTTTGCAGTTCAACGATTATCTTTTCGCCCTTGCTGTCCTCGCAGTAGATGTCGTACACCGCTTTTCTATCGCATTCGGCTTTGCCCTGTTTCTCCTTGTTTTTAAACGTCAGATCCACTATGTTACTTTCCGGCAACAGGTTGTTCAAGAAATCAATCAACATCGGCTTGCTGGCTTCTTCCCCAAATATTTTTTTGAACCCAAAGTCGGTAAACGGATTTACATATTTTGCCTTCATCTTGGCTATCTGATTAGCGGTGCCAAATACAAAAATGGTTTTAAATAGTAAGCCAATTAGGTTGTGGGCGGATGATTGTCCTGTTGCCTCCCTGTAAACGGTTGCTTCTTTAAGTCAAACTGTTCAATAACTGTTCCAAAGCATATTCATCTTGAAGCATGACTTTGCGGGCCTTGCTGCCCTCGAAAGCCCCCACGATGCCTGCCGCTTCGAGCTGATCCATGATGCGCCCGGCCCGGTTGTAGCCTAGGCTCAACTTGCGCTGAATGAGCGAGGTGCTCCCTTGTTGGTGGGTCACTACCAGTCGGGCCGCATCCTCAAACATGGAGTCGCGGTTGTTGAGGTCAACGGTCTTGGTTTCAGCACTTTCATCTTCAAACTCGGGCAAGAGATAAGAGGTGTCATAGCCCCGTTGTTCGCCAATGAAATCACAGACCCGCTCCACCTCGTGCGTATCCACAAAGGCACACTGGAGGCGGATGATGTCCGATCCGTTGGAAAGCAGCATATCACCCTGCCCTACCAATTGCTCGGCCCCGTTGGTGTCCAAAATGGTGCGAGAGTCGACCCGGGAAGATACTTTGAACGAGAGCCGGGCCGGAAAATTGGCTTTGATGATTCCAGTGATCACGTTGACCGAAGGCCGCTGGGTGGCCACCACCAAGTGGATGCCAATGGCCCGCGCCAACTGGGCCAAGCGGGCAATGGGGGTTTCGATTTCCTTGCCCGCCGTCATCATCAAGTCGGCCAACTCATCGATGATGAGGACAATGTAGGGCAAGAAACGGTGCCCGTCCTCTGGATTTAGGTTCCGCTTAGTGAATTTGTGATTGTACTCCTTGATGTTTCGGCAGCCCGCATCTTTGAGCAGGTTGTAGCGTACATCCATCTCGATGCACAGTGAATTGAGCGTATGGATTACTTTGCGGGTATCGGTGATGATGGCCTCTTCGGCATTGGGCAGGGTGGCCAGAAAGTGTCGCTCGATCTTGTTGAACAGGGTCAGTTCCACTTTTTTGGGATCCACCAGCACGAATTTCAGTTCCGAGGGGTGCCGTTTATAAAGCAAGGAAGCCAAAATGACATTCAACCCGACCGATTTGCCTTGGCCAGTGGCTCCGGCCATGAGCAAGTGGGGCATTTTGGCCAAATCAGTCACAAAAATTTCGTTGGAAATGGTTTTGCCCAATACGATGGGCAGTGCTTTGTCCGTATTGATAAATTTTTCTGAAGTGATCACCGAGCTCATGCTCACCATTTCGCGGTTTTTGTTGGGCACTTCAATACCGATGGTGCCGCGCCCGGGAATGGGCGCAATGATGCGGATGCCCAAGGCCGAAAGGTTGAGCGCAATGTCATCTTCCAGGGTCTTGATCCGTGAAATTTTCACCCCGGGCTGGGGAACAATCTCGTACAGCGTCACAGTGGGGCCGATGGTGGCTTTGATGCTTGAAATGCCAATGCGGAAGTTGCTCAGCGTTTCTACAATCCGATCTTTGTTCACCTCCAGTTCTTCTTTGGTGACGCGCACTTTGTTTACTGTCGGCGGGTCGAGCAGATCCAGTGTCGGGTACTTGTAGGAGCCCAGCTCCAAAGTGTGGTCATAAAGCCCAAAACGGACAAAGGCCGGCTCACTGGTGTCATCCTCTTCCAGCTTAACAATGGGCGATTTGTGGGGAGACTTTTTATCGGGCTGGTTGGTTAGATCTTCTACACTAAAATCGGGTTTCGTTGCCACAAATTTTGTATTGGGATTGATGGGCAGTTCTTCCAGTTCCTCTTCTTGGTCGAATGCGGGAGGTGGGTTGACGGGCGGGGGCGGGGCCTTATGGGTTACAGCGGGGGGCGTCAAGTTGGTTGGCGGCTCGGGCTGTGGGCGGGTGATCAACACCTCCGAATCGTCCAGCCGTTGGTTGACCGGGCTTTTGCCATAGTTGCTCAGGTCATTGGCCACGGCCGTGAACTTATCTTGGGCGGTTTGTTTTTGTTGGGAGGCTTTGGATTTCAGATCGGCCACCTTTTGTAGCGCACTGAGTTTATAGCGGATCACTTCGTCCAGGTCGAGGCTAAAGACCAAATACACCGCCAAACCAAACATTAAAAGGAGCAACGTTGCCCAACCCAACAGGCCGGCCATGATTTTGGCCATGCCCAGCCCAATTCCCCCACAAAGGAACCCGAGCGAAATCTGGCTGTCGGAAGTCAAGACCAAATAACCAAAAAATGTACTAATCCAGATCAGAAAAAAGGCCGAAGTCTTGACAATTTGCCATTGGGGGAAAATCTCGCGCTTAAAGGCGGCCCGATACCCAGCATTGAAAATCAGGGGAACAAACAGGAACGAGGCCACGCCGAACCAACGGAACACAAAATAATAGGCCAGAATAGCGCCTAGGCGGCCCAGCCAGTTTTGGGCATGCTCGCCGGGAAGTGGGCTGCCCTCCACCATACTTTGATCGGCTTGTCCCGTGTAAAAATAGGAAAGAAATGAAAAGAACAGCACAATGGAAAAAGCCAGCATCAAAAGGCCGAAGCTCATTTTGGTTCGCCGGTCGGTGAGCAGGGCCGCCAGCGCGGTCAAATCCAAACCAGGCGAACTGGTCTTTTTCTTTTTACTGGAACTATTGCGTTTGGGACTTGCCATTGATGACTGGTAAAATGCTAACGTGTCAGGCGCGAAGGATGACTTGGCCGCACCCACACGGGTGATAAAGTTATTTTGAACTCAAAAATAGCAAAATTATGTGGTGATTAAAATAATTATTTGATTGACCAGATTCTAATCATTTGATATTTAGGTTTTTATGCGTTAAATTGATATCAAACCAATTGGATTGTGGGTTGGTCGTTCTGTTTACTGCTGCACTCACGGAGTGTTACCAAAGTTTAAATCGCTTGCCGGTGCCGCGCACTTTGGCTAATATTGCCCCTGGCTGTCAGTTGTTCCCTTGAAAAACCTGCTCTGTCTTTTGATTTGTGCGCCCTTGCTTTTGGCTTGCGAGGACTGCGTGTATGTGAGTCGGAACAATACCGAGGCTGCTGTGCGGTTCTATGCCCTCCGGCCTGCCACCACCGTTCGCAACGGATTGGCCCCCGTGCGCAATGCGGTGGACACGATACTCACCTTGCTGCCCAGCGGGCGCACGATCCGGATTTTCCCGGCCATAGCCGCCGAGCCTACCCGGCCCGCTGGCTATGCCAACGAGTCTATTCCCCCTGGGGCGTTCTTTTTGCCGGCGAATCCAGCCCGGGACACTTCCAGTTACCTGTTCATCCGGCGCAGGGGCACCCCGGCCCGGCGGCGGGTCGATACGCTCACTTTTGCCTACGATCGAAAACTGTTGGTGATTACGCCCAACTGTGGCTATGATCAGCAACTCGACAATGTGCGGATCGTCCGCCACACGTTTGACTCCATTGCCTTTTTCAACACCAGTCTGTCTATTAGTGATAGTGTCAACCTCCGCGTATTTATCCGTTAGCCCGATGCACAACCAGCTGGGCCGTTGGGCCGTTTTTGTGCTCCTGTTGGTGTGGGCTGTCCAAGCTCAGGCCCAAGTGCCCCGGCCCACCCGTGAGGATTCAATCGCGGTAAAAAAAATGCTTGATTCCCTTTCAGCCTTCAAACTACTGTTGGCCGTGCCGCGCCCGTATGCCTTGCGAGTGGGCGCGGATGTGTCCTATTTTCTCAATGGGGTGTTTGCTGCGCCATTCGGGACGGAAAGTCTGAGCAATAATCTGCAACGCTTTTACAGCTCCGTACAGCGGGCCGAAGTGAGTGCCGAACTGGTGTTCAATGACAATTTATATGCGCTAGTGGCCGATGTGGGCTATGGTTCCGTTACCCGAACTTCGGAGAACTCTCCCCAAACAACTTTCCAGTATAAAAATACCGGCACTTATTTTCGGTTGGGCTTTGACTACAACTTTTTCCAAAAAACATTTGATGATCAAGCCATAAACCTCGGCTTCCGCTATGGGCGCGCTACTTTTTTGCATGATCTGGTGGCTGAGCGGTTCAGCCCAGCTTGGGGCTATGTGCCGGATCCAAGTAAATCTTTTCCCGACGATTTCGAACAGACAGTGCCTACTGAACGTCTTTCGGCGGGTTGGGTCGAGCTTGTGACGGGCCTGCGGGTACGGATCTGGCGGGGCATTGTGGGCGGCTATACGGTCCGCGTCAAGACAATGCTCAACGTCAAAGGTGAAAACCGGTTGTTGGCCAATGAACTGCCCGGCTTTGGGGCGGTGCGCAGCAACCTTAAAATTTCCTTTAATTACCATTTGTATTATCAGATTCCCCTGAAAAAAAAGCGTGGACTTGGAAAAATAAGCCAATAATGATTAAATTTGGTCGGATTTAAACCTCTGATCAGTCATGATTGAAATTATACCCTCTTTGTCGATCTTAAACGGTAAAGCAGTACGCTTGTCTCAAGGGGATTATGACAATAAAATTGTCTATCAAGAACAGCCATTGGAAATTGCTGAACGCTTCGCCGACCATGGCGTCCGTTCCCTGCACTTAATCGATCTGGACGGTGCCCGTTTGGGCAGTGTGATCAATTATGCTGTACTGGAAATGATTACCCAACATACCAATTTGCAGGTCGATTTTGGTGGGGGCATCAACACTGATGGGGACATAGCCAAGGCATTTGAGTATGGGGCCAAATCGGTGACCGTGGGATCGGCTGCCGTGACCGATCGGGATTTGTTCTCCGGTTGGTTGATGACCTACGGTCGCAATAAACTGACCCTCAGTGCTGATTCGGACAAGGGTAAGATAGTGGTGCGGGGGCGTCAGCGTGGCACCGATACTGATCTAATGGAATTTATCAAGTTTTTCTACGATAAGAGCCTCTTGTATCTCAAGTGTGCCGACAATGAGCGGGACGGAATGTTACAAGGCCCCAATTTGGTCTTGTATCGCACCATTCTGGAGACCTTTCCCGGCCTTAACTTGCTGGCCAGTGGAGGCGTGAAAAGCATGGATGATATTAAAGCCTTGGAAGATTTGGGCGTGTATGGGGTCATTGTGGGCAAGGCATTTTATGAAGGCAAGATCACCCTTAAAGATCTGGAAACCCATTTTGCCAAGGTATAATTTCCCCCTTTTTCCCGCTAGTGGGCGCATTCATCCCTTGCAATATTAGTCACCGATTGTTAAATTATTATACTTAGTTCTTGTTCCCTGCCGCTTCGGTGATGGGAAGTGGCAGGTTTTTTTTGTAAAAAGGGATAGCGAAACCCCTTTCTTCCCGCTGTAAAAGGTGGTCAATTATTTTTGTGATGTTCCTTTAGCCCAATTTTTGCTCTAGGTCAAGGAAAAGTACTTAAACTTTATCCTCGTCATGATCAGAAAAGCAATCATTCTTCTTGGGCTTTGGTGTATGGCCGGCCTAGCCAGTGCCCAAACCATCAAACTCGAAAAAGAGGAAACTTTTGTATCCGATGTCAAGAGTGTATTCGGCCGATCGACGAGCAAGACCGCTTTGGGAGTGGCCACCGAGTTTGAAGCCACTACTTGGAAAGCACTCACTGAAGATCAACGTAAAAAGACTTTCCAATTTGCCAAGGCTATGCAGGCCAAGGGCGCGGCCCCAGTACCACACTTGGAGAACTTGCTGGCGTGCCTGTCGGCGGCGACCAAGGCCAAGAAGGAGGTAAGCACCGAACAGTTGAGCAAGCTCATCGACGTGGCCGAGCAGACATTTAAGGAATACGGAACCGATGTACTGGGCCGTTTCCTGACCACCACCACCAGTATCCTTAAAAACAAACTGTTATACACGTCCTCGTTCAACCGGGTGCGGACCAGCCAAGCGGGCCCGCTCAGTTTTGACTATATCGCCAAGAACAAGGCCACCGATGTACTACCCATCTGGGCCGATAGCACCGGCGTGGCATTGGAAGCCAAGCAAGATACGGTAGCCAAAAAGTCCGAGCCAACCCCCGCCACTGATGAGTGGGATTGGCCGGTAGAGGACAAGGACAAGAAAAAAGAAGAGCCAAAGGCGGATGACGGCTGGGGCAACAATAATGGCTGGGGCGACACCCCCAGCAGTGACTACCAACCCGCAGTGGCTGACAAACCCACCATTGGGACCAAGAAATCGCTCAAACGCCCCGAATTACTCAAACAAGTGTTCGTCAAACCGGAGATGCCAGTCTATCCCGGCCCGGTGATCATCCTTCCCAAATCCGATCTGGTCAT
>JAYUVL010000338.1:0-17562 GCA_043754075.1 Cytophagales bacterium
ATTGGGAAGTAGATACGACCAAAAAAGATAAAATTCTATCCGTTCACTCCGAGGGAATTACCGGCGAAGAGGTAATCCGAAAAGTACAGGCAGCAGGATTTAAAATTGAAGTACTGAATCAATAAAAAACCTCAATGCTGGTTCTCAATTGCTGAGTTGCGGCAAAACAGTAGAAACAATTAAACAATGCAAGCTGTTTGGGACAAAAAGCAAGTTTCTATCTTTTGAAACACTGTCTCAGGAGATGTGATTCCCGACCAAGGGATTACATCTCCTAAATCTACCCCACACAGAAAGTTCGATTACCTAGTTTACCATAAATAAAAATTTACTTTTGTATGAATCAGTATAAAATAATGCACAATGTATTATTTCCAATAGTCTTGTTACTATTGGCAACGCCCTCAATGTTTGCCCAAAAAGTAGTTCATTATGACCTGTATGTAAAAGATACGGTGGTCAACTTTTCGGGGAAGGAGAAGCGAGCTATTGCCGTAAATGGACAAATTCCCATGCCTACATTGACCTTTACCGAAGGCGATACAGCAGAAATCTATGTCCATAACGAACTCAATGAAGAAACATCTTTGCATTGGCATGGTTTGTTTTTGCCCAATCAATATGATGGCGTTCCCAACCTTACACAAATGCCCATAAAGCCTCATACCACCCATGTTTATCGTTTTCCTATCATACAAAACGGGACACATTGGTATCATAGCCACACAGGTTTGCAGGAGCAAATAGGCATGTATGGCAATTTTGTAATGCTAAAAAGAGCAAACGACCCAACATTTAGAAAAGGGATTGACGATTTGCCAAGTATTCCCATCATTTTGAGCGAATGGACCGACCTAAATCCCGAAAACATACACCGAATGTTGCACAATGCCACGGATTGGTTCTCCATCAGAAAGGGAACAACCCAAAGCTACGCAGAAGCCACCAGTGCACGACACCTGACGACCAAACTCAAAAATGAATGGAAACGAATGTTGGCAATGGATGTAAGTGATGTTTACTATGATAAATTGCTGATGAATGGCAAAAATGAAAGCCAAATCAGCAATTTTAAAGCTGGCGACAAAGTGAGATTGCGAATTTCCAATGGTGGGGCATCCACTTATTTTTGGCTTACTTACGCAGGCGGTAAAATGACCGTAGTGGCCAATGATGGCAATGATGTTGAACCGGTAGAAGTGGATAGATTAATCATTGCCGTATCTGAAACTTATGATGTTGTGCTCACTATTCCAGCCGACAATGTGGCGTATGAATTTTTGGCCACTTCTGAAGACCGTATCAAATCAACTTCATTATACCTGGGTAGTGGCATCAAGCAATTGACCAGCCCATTGCCAAAACTAAAATACTTTGAAGGAATGAAAATGATGAACGGAATGATGAAAATGAATGGCAATTTGGACGATATGGGAATGAGCATGAGCCTCAATCAAATGGATATGAACGTCGTGATGTATCCCGAAGTTACCGGAGAACCTAAAAAGACAGGCAAAGCAATGAAAGCGATGGCAATGACCGAAGACGACTACCGAAGCAATAAACTTTCGGACCTTGTAACGCTGAATTATGCCATGTTAAAATCCCCAAATGCTACTACGCTCCCACAAAACACGCCCGTAAAAGAATTGCGTTTTGAACTTTCGGGCAACATGAACCGCTATGTATGGAGTTTGGACAATAAAGTAGTTTCGGAAACTGACCGGATTTTAATCAAAAAGGGCGAAAATATCAGGCTCGTTTTATACAATGGTTCTATGATGCGCCACCCCATGCACTTGCACGGACATGACTTTAGACTGCTCAACGGGCAAGGCGCATACGCCCCCCTAAAAAACGTAGTGGACATTATGCCGATGGAAACCGATACTTTGGAATTTAATGCCAACGTGGAAGGTGATTGGTTTTTTCATTGCCATGTTTTGTACCACATGATGAGTGGAATGGGGCGCGTATTCTCCTACGAAAACCAACCTAAGAATCCTGAAATTCCAAATCCAAAATTGGCACAACGCAAACTTTTTGCAGATGATAGGAAGTTTCATGTGATGGCAGAAAATGACTTTGCTACCAACGGTAACGATGGAATGGTTATGTTGCAAAATACACGTTGGAGCGTTGGCACAGAATGGCGGTTGGGTTACAATGATATGCACGGTTACGAAACCGAAACGCATATAGGGCGGTACATTGGCAAAATGCAATGGTTTATGCCCTTCATCGGTTTTGATTGGCGGTATAGAAAATTTGGCATTGACGAGCGGGAAACCAATTTGTTTGGGCAGAGCAACTCAAAAGACAATCGCAGTTTATTGAGTTTGGGTTTTAACTATACTTTGCCAATGTTGATGATCTTCCAAGCAGAGGTGTTTCATAATGGAGATGTGCGCTTGCAATTAATGCGCGAAGACATTCCAATTGCTAAAAGAATAAGGGCCGGTTTTATGGTCAATACCGATAAAGAGTATATGGTCGATCTGCGTTACATTGTGAGCAAAAATATGGGTATCAGGACCCATTACGACAGTGACATGGGCTTTGGGGCAGGACTGACTGTCAACTACTAGCAAACTAAAAATAGTCGGGCGACCCAACACCAGCAGATGACGATGGCATTACAAAAGCAGGGCAGACATGCTAAATCTGAGTCGCCACAATGCATCATTTGGGAATTTTAATCGTACGAGTGGTTCCTGTTGAATGCTAAGTTGGAGCGCTATGGTGTCACATTTTGTGATTCGGTTTTCTCACCTCAGCCAAGCCCCCAAACGTTCCTTGCAAGCACCGCGCTCTGTTCTTGCTAGGCATCATACTGCCAAACCACGGCTCAATTGCGCGCCCCTATGGAAAGTGCCATAGATTTTGCAAGGACCAACAAAGCAGCGCACTTTATTCCACTTGCCTAAACCAGCGATCAGGGCGGAACTTGGGCCAGCCGTTGTGATCCGTCGTTATCGAGTACATAATGGTGATGGGCCTGCCCACCAAGTGATCGGCCGGGAGGGGCCCCCAAAAGCGGGAATCGTGCGAATTGTGCCGGTTGTCGCCCAAGACGAAGTAATAATCTTGCTGGAAGGTGTAATGGGCTTGTTCTTGGCCATTGATCCACAGGCGGTTGGCCCGGACAATGACGCGCCGCCACCCTTCATAGTTGGCAATGAGCGATCCGTACAAAGCCAAATTGGTGGCGTTGATCGGGATGACCATGCCTGCACGGGGCAGCTGCAACGGCCCAAAATGGTCACGGTTCCACTGAAAATTTTCAGCGTGGGGAAAGATCAAATCATTGCGTTTCTCCTTGGGCTGGCGATTGGGCACCACTGATAGCACTCCCTTCAGGCCGCGCAGTTGCTGCACTTGGGCCGCTTGGGCATATACCAGATACCCACCCTTGACTTTCAAGGGGGCTTCAATCTGGCATTGGGCAAATAGCTGGGGGGCCAGTTCAGTATTGGCCTTGACCAAGTAGCTGGATTTGGCGACCCTCGGTTCGGGCTGGGCTTGTCCATTGATCAGTACTTGGCCATTCTTGATTTGCAGCCAATCGCCCGGCAAAGCCATACACCGTTTGATGTAAAAGGTTTTGGCCGCGATGGGCCGATCCAATTCGGGTGGATAATGGAACAACACCAGATCGTTCTGGGCCACCAGCCAGTGGGACTTGTCACAGATTACCTTATCCCCGGGCAGCAGGGTGTTCTCCATCGATGCGCTGGGAATAGTGAAATCCTCGGCAATGAATACCCGCGCCAGTTGCAAGAGGAGGATCATATAGGTGGCCATGCCGCCGAACCCAGCGATTCGGTGGACAGTGGGGGGGAGTTGGTGGGGATTACTGGTCAGCTTGGGCTTGGCCATGTTGGGTATTGCGAAAGTCTTAAGTGACAGAAAATAGCAGTTGAAGAGGGGCTATCTTCTTTATTGCAATCTCTGTACCGTAATTAGAGGTAGCCCATCCATCGATAGGTAAGGTATCCCACCCATTCTTTTAGCAGCACGTCCCAGTATTTGAGTGCATCGGTGGAGGGCGTTAGGAGCAGGCTGGGGCTCAGGGAGCGGTCTTCCGAAAAATAATCGGCCCCAAATCCGTCCACGGCCAAGCCCTGTTGGCGGAAACAGGCCAAGGCCCGCTTGAGGTGAAACCCCGAGGTAACCACCAAGATTTTTTGCCCGGGAAATTGCTGCCGGAGGATCGGGGCTGATAGCTTGGCATTCTCGTGGGTATTGAGCGATGCGGGTTCCAGCAAGATATCGGTTTGGGGCACACCCGCCATCAAGGCGGTTTCGGCCATGCTATGGGGTTTGGCTTCCCGATTGGGCACGGCCATAAAAGTGGGAAGTTCGCTTCCAGAAATCAAGATTTTATTTACTTTCCCTTCTTTGTACAGCCTGATGGCGTACAAAATCCGATCGACTCCCCGCTCGTAATACAACCGGTCATTGGGGCTTTTATTGCTTTTGGTGGCACCGGTCAATACTACTGCCACTGAGTATTGGCCCATTTGCACGTTGGCAAATGGAGTGGGGGGCTGTTCCCACCACAACATCAGTTCGTTGACCACCCACTTGTTGCTAAAAAACAGGGCCATCCCCAAGGCCCAGATCGCTGCCCGCCGTCGACTGTGTACTGACTTGGCAAAAAAACACCCGTAGCCCAGTGCCAACAATATCCAATTGAGTGGGGAGATGAAAAACACAATAATTTTTGACAAAAAGAAGAACATCGGTGCTGCGCGTTTGGGCGGTAAGTGAGACATGGATGGGAGAAACTACCTCCCACGATGGGCAAAATTAATGAGATTGTTGGTAAGGCATCAATTGGTCACCTGCCATTAAAAAACACTGCTATGCCAAGGTGCCATTACCACCGTTTGGTGTGTGGTAAAGCGTGGTTGTGGAAATGAACAATGCTGCCGCTAACCCCACGCATCACCAATTTTACTCCGTTGGCCGTCGTTTTGGGTCAATCTGCCCCGCTATTTCCGGCCAACCAGCAGCCAATGATTGTCCACGCTTTCTACTTTGAGGTGGTGGACTCCGTTGCGGTCAAACAATTGGCGCAGGCTCGATTCATCAAATTGTTGGCGGCACTGGGGGTGGGTGTTGCGCCCTTTGGCCACTGATACAAACAGGAACCGGCGGGCCACGCGGCACAGTTCAGTGGCCACGGCCTCGGGATCGGGGGCAAAATCAAGGACTTGCAAAGCGGCCACCACGTCAAAATGTTGCTGGTGGAAGCTGGTCAGGTCGAACGGGGCCGACAAAATACTGCGCAAGTTGGCCACTCCCCCGCGCTGCACGGTCTGCATCAGCTCGGCGTGGCGCTGCTCCGGCTCGATCACGGTGGTCATCAGAAAGGGAAACTCCCCCAGCAATCGCCACAGGAACAGCCCGTGGCCCGCGTGGAGGTGCAGCAAATTATCGGGCCGGATGCCGTTGAGGGCACTCAACATTTTCTCGTGCAGGGGCACGGGAACCGTTTGTTTGAAACGGTGCATTTTAAAACCGTGGTTCAGGCCCGCCTCCAGCAGGGTGCTCATTTCTTGCTGGGTCAGTTCCTCAAACTTTTTTTTGGCCAGCGGCTGAACTGGATCGGGGAGGTACTGGCCGTTTCCGTTCAATAGTTTGCCCCGCACATAAGCTGCGGCAAGGCGTGTGTGGTAACTACCCGACAGAGTAGGGGGCATAATCGTGGAATTTTCAATAAAATTACCCGAAAAAACCAAAAGGGCCAAATGCCAACGGTGGAAACCAGCCGTTGGACAACAAAAAGCCCGGTCCAAGGGGCCAGGTCTTTGCAGATTAGGAAGTATGCAACACTATGATCATTGACAACTACGGTGCAATTCTTTTCCGCTTGCCGGGTTTGGGCGCGGCACTGGGCACTTTCAGGTCGGACATATCATATTTGACCATGACATATTTCTTGTTGCGGTTGATGACCAACACTTGGTGGTTGGCCAGTGCTTCCACAAATTGATCCATAACGGGTAGGGGTTGGTTTTTCATGACTGCGGCGCGGTTTTAGGGTGTTTGACTAATTATTAGTGACTGATTAATGAAAAAACTGGGCAAACCCCTCAATTTGTGAGGTTTAAGCTTGTAAATAATTAATTATTTTCTTACGTTTGCAGGACAAAGATAAATCATTAAAATTGAAAATCAATATTAATTAAATAAATTCAATAAAAATTTTTTAATTTATGATGCTCAACCTTGTCAGCCAACGCCTCTCGGAAATCATCGACCAGTTCGCCGAGGGCAACGAAAAACGCTTTGCCGAATCGATTGGGGTCAAACCAGCCGTCATCAACAATTACACTAAAGGCAAGCAACAAAGCAAGCCCGGTTTTGAGGTGTTGCAAAAGATTTGCGATACTTACCCAAGTATCAATATTGAGTGGCTCATCAATGGCAAGGGGCACTTGATCAAGGGAAATGAAAAATCTGTGGATCGGGTGCTGATCACCACCCAAGATACCAGTGGCAACATCAGCGTGCCGGTGATCAACCGCCGGGCTGCGGCCAACTACCTGACCGGTTATCAAACCCAAGAATATTTTGAGGAATTGGATGCCATCAACCTGCCCAATGGGTTTGTCCGGGGCAAACAGTTTTATGCCCTCCAAGTCAGTGGCGACAGTATGGAGCCCACTTTGTATGACAATGACTACGTGATCTGCCACTCGGTGGAAAGATCGGACTGGGAATACATCAACGACGGGGAGGTGTGCGTTGTTGCCACCGAGGAGCGGGGGCTGCAGGTCAAGCGGCTCCGCAACCGCTTCAACAGTGGCTATGTGGCCTGTTTGTCAGACAATAAGAAACATTTATCCTTCAATTTAAGTATCGACGAACTACTGGAAATCTGGCGGGTCAGTTGGAAGCTATCCGCCAACCTTTCGGACAATTCGGGCCTGTTCGAGAAACTGGCCGAGATCGAGTCGCGGCTCGAGCGGGTGGAGCGGCTAAAAACCCGGTAAATTTAGGGCTGGCTTATCTCTCAGTTTGACGGTACATTCGGTCGATTTTGCCTGTAGTCGGGTGGGTGTTGGGTCGTTGCTGCTCCGCTCTAGCTGGCAAAAGACTACGTCCAATCCCTATCCGTGTCCAATCCACCAGGCCACCACGGCCCAAGTGTCGCCGTTGGCGGGGTCGGTGTACTGGTGGATGGTTTCCCACCCATAGCGACGGTGCGCCCCGAGCGATCGCAGATTGCGCAGGCTCACCTCAGTCACGACCAGATCACAGCGATCTTGCAATTGGTCGCGCATGGCCGCGTAAAGCTGGCCGATCAGCCCCTGCCCCCGGTGGCCCGCGCCCACGCACACTTGGCCCATCAGGCAATGGCGGTATTGTGCTACCCGCTGGCCATTGTAGGTCAAATCGCCCACCATAGCCGCAAAAGGGCCCAACAGCGGCGATTGGAACGCAAAATCTGGCGGGGTGGGCAGGCAATAGCCAACTACTTGGTCTCCCATTTTGGCCACCACCAGCGGCTCAACGGCTTGCAGCGCCTGCAAAAACTCCAGTGGATAAGCAAAACTTAAGAAACCCTCTTTCGGCCAGCCTTGGGGGTCGGTGTTTTCTTGCAGGTTTTGGTGCAACAAATGCCACACGCCCATTACATCGTTGGGTTGGGCCGGTGAAATGGTCAAAGAAACAGTCATTAGTGTGGATGAAGCAAGGGTGGGGTCAAGAGGATCGGATAAAATCAGTGCTTGACCAAATGGCGCGATCTTGCATGATTCCGGCCAAGTGGTTCGGTGCGAAGTGACCGATCACTTTCGGTATTTTTCCAGATCGATCGAGATGCGGCCCGCAGTGATGATCGCATTGGGATACTGGGCCCTGAGTTCGGTGTAAAGCCGATAAGCCTCGTATTTATAAAAAAAATTGCCTACTTTAACCTTGTAATTGGGCTGCACATAGGTCAATTCGGGGCGTTCCAGTGGCAGGGTATAGCGAAGGTTGGTCATCATCCGTTCGGCTTCTTCGCGGCTGCCCCCCGAGTACACCTGTACCCAAAATCCTTGGGTAAACCGCAAGTTTTTATTGTTTTCAGCCATTTCGGCCCGCAGGCGAGCCAGTTCAGGGCCAATGTCACCAGTGAGCCGGGCTGTATTGGGCGCATTGACCAACACATTGACGGCCGGATCGGTAGTGGGCCGCACTACTGGCGAATATTTAATCCGGTATTGGCTCAAGTCCTCTTGGTACTTGCCAGTGGCAGGATGGGCGATGGGTTGAGTGGATTTACAGCCCTCCAGCCCGATCAAGAATAAACTGCCCAGAACTAGGGCCAAAACGGTCGGTAGTGAGGTGGTCTTTGACATGGTCGGCAATGCTGGTTAACTAAATGGCTACAATGGGCAACTTGCCAAAAATGCACCAAGATAAAATGATGTTGGCAATTTTATAGTATTTGCTTGGTTACCAACGAGTTGTTTTCACGAGCGCAAACTGATTTTGGTTGCGGACAAACAACTGGCTGGGCCAAAGCAGGGTTCATGTGCTCCATAAAGCCCGGCCCGAAAGCAAGCCGATTGGCAAATTTAGTGCTGCCACTGGCCAATTCCAAATGTGGCCAACTTACAGGCGAGTGGGGCCATCGCCTACCTCATCGTGGATGTAACGGCCATTTTCACAGAGCGGCGCCAGCTCTTCCGCGATGAAGCTTTCCACAGCGGCCGCGTCGGCCGCCGGGTACAGCAGGTGAACATTCGGTCCAGCATCGAGGGTGAAACAAAGCGGAATACCAGTGGCCTGACGGTAGGCCCGAATACTGGCAATCAATGCCAATGTATTGGGATGCAGCAGGATAAACGACGGGTTGGAGTTCATCATCAAGCCGTGCAGGGTAAGCGCTTCGTTTTCCACCAAGGTGACAAAAGCGGGAAGATCGCCCGTGCGCATTACTTCCACCAGTTGGGCCAAGTGCGTGCGTGCTTGGCCATAGCGAACTTCAGCGTAGGGGTGGCCGTTCATGAGGGCGTGGCCAGCCCGGCTCGATACAGCTTTTTCGGCGGCACTGACCAACAAGATGCTGTCCCGGTACTGCTGAAAAACCGGGTGGAGTTGGTCGCTGGCCAATGGCACCGCAAAATCATCGGAGGCACTGGGCACCGCCGCCGAGCTGCCCCAGACTGTCACCCCGCCATAAACCGATCGGCAGGCACTACCCGAGGCCAGCCGGGCCAAGTGGGAAGCTTTTTGGAAAAACAGGTTGGCCGGGATCGGAGCATCGCCGATCACCCGCTCAAGGCTGCCAAGGCACAGGGCCAGTGCCCCCATGCTCGAAGCCGAGGACGCGATCCCCGCCGAATGGGGGAACGTGTTGCGCGAGGCTAGGGTGAGGTGCAGTCCACTCAAAAACGGTAACCGATCTTGGACCGATTCCAAAAACTTGACAATTTTCTGCCTGAATTTTTCGTTGGGCTGGCCCTCAAATTGGAAATCGACCGAAAAGCCAGTTTGGCTGGTCGGTTCATAACCCAGCGACATTTCGGTGCAAGCTTGGCGCAGCGTAAAACTCAACGAGGGGTTGCGCGGCAATTGCTCCCCGTGCTTGCCCCAGTATTTGACCAGGGCAATGTTGGAGGGGCATTGCCAAGTGATGGTTGGCTGGCCAAGTGGGGTGGTAGTGGATTGGGGAGTGGGCAGTTGCATGGTCTTGTTGGATTGCGCGGCAAAGTTTGCCCGATTTACCCAAATGGCAAAACCCTACAAGCCGGCATTGCGCAACTTGCCTTCCAATGCAAGCTGTTTTTTGCGATTGGCCTTGCTGGTTTTGTACCACAAAAACAACACGACCGACATAGCGATGTAGGGCATGGACATGAGGTACAAAATACCCGTGTTGAGGCCAGCCCCAATGCGAGAACTCCCCTCGCTGAGGTTGCTTTCCACTGATTGGCGGCACATGGCACACTGCGCTTCTGCATCAACAGCCAAACCGAATCCCAAGACGAGGACAATGGCAGAAATCCAAAGGATGTGTTTCATATTGAAAAAAGCTTTTGTTGAACCCATTGGTTAAGGACAAAGTTACGCCGGGCAAAATTAGTCTGCACCATTTCGGGCCAAGATCTGGCCCGTTGGCCCAAAATGGTCGCGCAGATTTGGCCCAACATTGCCCGGGCATGACCGCAAACCCAAAAAATCTGCCTAACTTTACCCTTAAATTTTACCACTTTGCGCCGTAATACCATCCGTTTTGTCGTTGTGTTGGCCACTTTGTCCATCGTGGGTATTGTCACGGTGCAAGTGTATTGGGTGAGCAACGCCTATAATTTGGAAGAGCAAGAACTCAACCAAGGCATTTATATTGCTCTCCAGCGGGTGGCAGAGCAGATTGCCGCCTATAACAAAAGCACCCTGCCGACCGAACAAGTAGTGAACCAAGTTTCTTCCAGCTATTTTATAGTAAATGTCAACAATGTAATCGACGTGAGCTTGCTGGAACACTACCTCCGGCGCGAGTTTGCCAGCCGGAACATCGATCTTGATTTCGAGTATGGAATCTACAATTGCAGTACCGATAAGATGGTTTATGGCAGTTATGTGGGCAAGGATGGCCGAAACACAGTGCCCATGACCTACTCGGAACTGCCCAAATATGACAAGCTTATCTATTATTTTGGGGTACAATTTCCTACTAAGGCCTCCTATTTGGTCGCCAATTTGGGAATTTGGATCTTTTCATCGATTATTCTGCTGGTGGTGATTGGGTTCTTTGGCTATGCCCTGTTTGTGATCTTGGCCCAAAAACGGTTGGCCGAGATCCAAAAAGATTTTATTGACAACATGACCCATGAGTTCCAAACTCCGATTGCCACCATCGCGATTTCGGCCGAGGTACTGCTCAGGCCCGACATTGCCCAACATCCCGAACGGTTGCACAACTACGCGAACATTGTGCGAAATGAAAGCCAACGCCTGAAAAATCAAGTGGAAAAAGTGCTGCAAATGTCTCGTTTTGAACAAGTAAAACCCGAATTGCTACTGGAGCGGATCGACCTGCACGAAACCATCGGCGAAGCGGCCCAAATTTTTGCGCTCAAGCTCCAAAATGACAAAAGCAATAAAAAAGAGCCAGTGATTCAGACCGATTTGCAAGCCGAGTTTTACCAAATCAAGGCTGACAAAGTGCATTTGGTCAATATTATTTTTAATTTATTGGACAATGCGGTCAAGTACGCTGACCAAACCCCTCATATCACGATCCGCACCAGCAATGAACCCAAACGGGTGTTGCTCACGATCGAGGACAATGGCATCGGGATCCCGCCTGAGTTTCGCCATCGCATCTTTGATAAGTTTTTTCGTGTCCCCACTGGTAACCTGCACGCAGTCAAAGGATTCGGCCTCGGTCTCAACTATGTAAAGAGCATGGCCAAAGCCCATGGCTGGAAGCTTCAAGTGGAAGCGGCCGACGGCAAAGGATCGGTATTTAGCATTCTCATGCGCTTGGCCGATGCCTGAAGAGAGGGCTAGCTTCGGGCCAATTATTTTGTGATTTGCACGCGGGTGGGGAGTGCCCAAATGCAATCAGGGCGGTTGGTCGGGCCACGATCGCGGGTGGGCCGACACTTGCCCCAAAGCAGGTCTTGCCATCGCTATGCCCAAAAAATATACCGAAAACCGACTAGTAAATGGGCATATTGGGATCCACTTCTTCGGCCCAAGCATGGATGCCGCCCGCTAAGTTGTAGAGTTGGGCATGGCCTGTTTCTTGTGCCAAAAACCGGATCACGGCGGCGCTGCGGACGCCATGATGGCAATAGACCGCTACATTGAGGTGGGCCGGAATCTGGGCAAGCTTTGCCGGAACTTGGCCCATCGGCACCAAATGGGCTTGGTCCAAATGACAAATGTCGTATTCGTAAGGTTCGCGCACATCTAGCACAAACCATTGGTCGTTGGCTTGGGCCAAGGCACTGGCCAATTCGGTTGCGGTGATGGTTTTCATCGGATCGTTGGGTTTGATTCCACAAAAAGCTTCATAATCAATCAGTTGGGTAATGGTGGCCTTGTCCGTTTTCCGCTTGATGTTCAGCACCCGGGTGGTGTAGGTCAGCAAGTCGACCACCAGCAATTTGCCGTCCAGTAAGCCGTCCAGCCCGGTGATCCATTTGATGGCTTCGTTGGCCTGCCAGATCCCCACGACCCCGGCCACCAGCCCAATGACCCCGGCCTCGGCACAATTGGGCACTTGGCCAGCGTCTGGCGGCTCGGGAAACAGGCAACGGTAGGTGGGTGAAGTTGGGTGGGCATTAAACACGCCCACTTGCCCTTCAAACCGGTGGATGGCTCCATAAATAAAGGGCTTGTCCAGCAAAACGCACGCATCATTGATCAAATACCTGACGGGAAAATTATCCGAACAGTCGATCACCAACTCATACTGTGCTAGAATGTTCAGCGCGTTCTGGCTGCTCAAAAAAGTTTCGTGGGTTTCCAAGTGCAGGTGAGGATTGGCCGAACGCAGCCGATCGGCAGCGGCCAAAACTTTGGGCCGGCTCAGGTCGGTGTCACCATAAAGTATTTGGCGGGGCAAGTTGGTGAGTTCCACCCGATCGCCATCCACTAGGCCCTGGGTTCCCACGCCTGCCGCGGCCAAATACAGCAAGACCGGGCAACCCAAGCCCCCCGCTCCCACCACCAGCACCCGGGCGGCTTTGAGCTTGGCTTGGCCGGCCAGCCCAATCTGGGGCAGGATCGTTTGGCGTGCATAGCGCCGCTGTTCATCAGGCGTGAGCATTCACATTTTTGGCCCAAAGTTGCATACAGTTGTTCACAATTGCTATTTTTGCGCCAACAATAGCCAGCCAGTCAAAATAAATCGGCCATAGGATTAAATACTGGTCAAATATTAGCTTTCTTATTTTTATTTATCAATAATAATTACTTTCTTGAGAGAAGAATATCACAAGTGGTACTCCCCACGGATTGGGCGAGACTTCGAGATGCTCACCTTTGGTCATTCGGGTTTTCCAATGATCATTTATCCCACCTCAATGGGCAGCCACAACCAGAACAAAGATTTTGGCTTGATCAATTCCATTGCTTGGTTTGTCAATACTGGCCGCATAAAAGTATATTGTCCAGGCAGTTTGGACAATGACAGTTTCTATAATCGGAGCATTCACCCGGCACAGAAAATAGCCAACCAACAGATTTACGACGATCTGATCCTGAACGAAGTCGTTTATCGGGCCATGCACGAGACGGGCCGGGGCAATGTGGCCATGGCCGGGTGTAGCTTTGGTGGCTACCATGCCCTCAATTTCTCTTTCCGTCACCCCGATAAGGTACGCTACATGTTCAGTTTGGGGGGCGCTTTTGACATTCGTTCGTTTATGTGGGGCTTCTCCAATGACGACGTTTATTTCAACAATCCGGTGGAGTATATGTCCAATCTTGGCCCAGGCTGGTATTTGGACAATATCCGCAACATGGGCATCGTCCTCGGGTCGGGCGAACATGACATTTGCAAAGAGGACAATTATCGGATGTCGGGCATATTGCATTCCCGCCAGATCAACCATTGGCTGGACATGCGGCCCGGAGGGATCCACGATTGGCCCGAATGGAACCGGATGCTGCCACATTATGTATCACAAATGAATTTCTAGCCCCCGAAAATCAAGCCCAAGCCCCCAACGATCAGTAGTTTGCTGCATGGTTGGGGGCTTGGTTTTGCCTGATAGGGCCGTGGCCATTGATTTTGGGCGAAAAGATTAACGCAAAGCCACAGCGAAGCGATGAATAAAACGCCAACGCAGCCCACTATGCTTCACCCCGCTTAAAATACCACCAAACTCACCCCGAGCGTAAACGAATTGATCGCTTGGTCGGTGGGACCCTTGCCAGTTTGGAAAAATTCGGACAAGCCGTAATAGGCAAACAGGTTGTAGGCGCTGTATCCCACCCGCCCATACACCCCATAACGGATCGGGTTGAGGTAAAAATCGCTGTAATTTTTGGTTTTGGTGAGGTCACCGGGGGCACCCTTGGCATAGATCAACTTGTTGTTGGAAGCCAATAACAGGCCCGCTTTGAACCCGAGGGCAAAGTGGACCGCCCGGCGGCCCGTAGAAGAAGAATAGCGGAGTTCCAGCGGAATGTCAATGTAGGTGGCAGACAGCACCGAGCGGCTGAGCAAGTTCTCTTGGCCATTGCCGATCAGTTCCAGCAGCTCGAGCCGCGACTGATTTTTGACCAAGCTCAAGCTATTGGTAAAGCTGTATTTCTCGGCCCCGATGCTCAAGCCGGGGTGGAAAGTGAATTTTTCGCCCAGCCGGACCTCATACAGATATCCAACGTTGAGGGTACGCGAGTCAAACACGCGCTGAGTCATGCTGGTCGGGGCACCGCCCAACTGGCTCACCCCCAGATCAACCACAAAATTGCCGGGGAGGTTACCGAGCTTGGGCAGTTGGGCCAAGGTGTCAAGGCCGATCAAAAAAAGAGCAATCAACAAAAAATGTTTCATTTGGGGGATTGGTTTATGGTTGCAAAGTCAACCTGATTGAGTAAATTACCACCAATCGTTCAGTTGGCCAAAGTAATCCCCCAAAGTTTAACAAGATTTACGGGATTTCAAAAGCTGAGCTTGCAACGCCTATGCGGTTTTCCAAATAATCAATTGCCACCGAAATGCCCAGCGCCAGCGCAGTTCGTAGTTCGCGAAACCGCATTGGGCCATTAGCCGCTCCAGATCTTGGCGCACAAATGCCCGCCAAACTGACAGGGGCGCGTCATGTTGAACTAAATAGGAACCGTTGAACAACCGGGTGAGCCATTTGATGGAATAATAGGCAAACCAATGGCGGTGCAGGTCGTTGACGATGATGGCCTTGCGGCACTGGCCAGCTAGCGTGGTGAAAAGCTGGATCAGTTCTTTTTCGGTGAAGTGGTGGCAGAACAGGCTGCACACAAACACATCGGATGAATATTGGGCAAATTCCGGGGCAAAAATATCGGCTTGAGCAAAATGGATGCCGGGAAATGGCTGGGCCTTGGCGGTGGCAAAATCGATCATAAAAGCGTTGGCGTCCACCCCGGTGAGTTGCACGGGCAGTTGGCGCTTGGCCGCCCAGCGGTGGATGGCCCGCAGCGTATCGCCCCCACCGCTACCAATATCGGTAATTTTGGCGGGTTGAGCGCCATTGAGCATCTTCTTATCGTACAAACTTTGCAGAGCATCCAGCACTACTTGATAGCCGCCGAGCAAAGTGTTGATGGTTTCCAGTTCCTCCAAATTTTGCCGGAGCGCATCATTGCCCAGCGATAGGTCATCCATCAATTCGGGCTGGTGCGAGCGGTCGGTGAAATTCGGCATAAAAGGAAGTAATGTTAAAAAAACCTCTATTGACAAGGCGATCCTGCACTTGTCAATAGAGATTGCTACGCTGATTAAAAATCAGACTAAGTGTTTTTAGGCCGGAGGCTGCGCACTTGCTTGCCCGCTTGCCACATTTCAGAATTGGCGATTTGGGCCAGTTCCACTTCCAATTTTTCGCGATAGTCGGGTTTGGAATTGGCTTTGATGGTCACCGCGGCCTCGTGCCCGCTGGCCACGCTCTCGTATAGATCACGGAACACAGGGGCTGTGGCCTCGCGGAATTTGTGGCGCCAGTCCAAGGCCCCGCGCTGGGCGGTGGTAGAGCAGTTGGCATACATCCAGTCCATGCCATTCTCACCGACCAAGCGGATCAACGATTGGGTCAGTTCCTCTACTGTTTCGTTGAAAGCTTCGCTTGGGCTATGGCCTTTTTCCCGTAAAATACCGTATTGGGCTTCCATGATTCCGGCAATGGCGCCCATGAGTACACCGCGCTCACCGGTCAGGTCACTATATACTTCTTTCTCGAAAGTGGTTTCGAACAGGTAGCCCGATCCCACGCCAATGCCAAGGGCAACCACGCGTTCTTTGGCTTTGCCGGTGGCATCCTGAAAAATCGCGTAGCTAGAATTGAGCCCTTCGCCAGCCAAGAACAAACGGCGCAGGCTAGTGCCCGACCCCTTGGGCGCAATCAAGATGACGTCCACATCGGCCGGGGGAATGATATTGGTCTGGCTCTTATAAGTGATGCCGAATCCGTGGGAAAAATACAGTGCTTTGCCGGCAGTGAGATGCTGCCGAACGGTGGGCCACAGGGCTATTTGGCCAGCGTCGGAGAGCAAATACTGGATGATGGTCCCGCGCTCGCAGGCCTCCTCAATGGGGAACAGCGTTTCGCCGGGCACCCAGCCGTCAGCCACGGCTTTGTCCCACGTTTTGCTGCCCTGACGTTGACCAATGATCACCTTGAACCCATTGTCGCGCAGGTTGAGGGCTTGGCCGGGACCTTGCACCCCATAGCCAATGATGGCGATGGTTTCGTGGGCCAAGGTTTCGCGGGCCTGTTGCAGGGGAAATTCTTCGCGGGTCACCACTTCCTCCAGCACCCCGCCGAAATTTAACTTTGCCATTGCGGAAATAATTAGAAAATAAAAATTTGAAAATTTGAATGCGGATGCAATTAAAAAATTATTAACCAAAAAAGCATTGCCTTGCACTATTTTTATTTTTTTGGCCCAAGGCAAGTAGCCGCCTAGCGGGGTGGTGGCCCCCCATTGTTTGCTTGGCTGCCCGCCTCACTTGAAGCGCAACAGCAAGAAAGTGAAATCATCATTTTGCACATTCGCCCCCGCAAAACGGTGCAGGTCTTCCACCAGCAAGTCAGCTACCGTGGAGAGTTCTTGGCCCGAATGTATATCAATAAATTGACGCAAGCGGTCATAACCATACTCCTCTCCAGTGGTTTGGTGGTGCTTGGCCTCCACCACACCGTCGGTGTAGAGCACCACGAGGTCGCCGGGTTGATAATGGAAATTGTAGATCTCCAAATATTGCCGAAAAGATGGGTTGCGGACAATGCCCAGCCCCATGCCTTTGCTCTGCAAAAACTCGGCTTGGCCGGTTTGGAGGCTGTAAAACAAAATGGGGCAATGGCCACCCCGGGAATAATAAATTTTTCGGCTTTTGCTATCAATGACCAAATACGTGGCCGTCACAAAACTATTAGCGGCCAAACTGCGCCCCAATGCCGAATTGGCGTACTCCAAGAATACATCCGGCCCCAAATCCAATTGCACCAAGCTGTGAAAAATACCTTTCATTTGGGCCATGTTGAACGCTGCCGCAGTGCCCTTGCCGGCCACATCACCTATGATCAGGGCGTGCTTATGGGGGGTGATGCTGTAATAGTCATAAAAATCGCCACCGATGATCTCTGGCGAATGGGTGCGGGCCAGCATCTCAAACTGCCCCGAATCTTTGATCAATTCCTTGGGCAGCAGGTGTTCTTGCACGGTGCGGGCCGTTTGGGCATCGGCCAAGTACCGCTCGTTGCTAACCGCCTCCGACACCAGCCAGAAGTTGCCCAACGCCACACTGGCCTGCGTGGCATACATGTTCACGAGTGCGATCAGAACAGTATCAAAAAAGTTTTGGCGGCGGCTCAACAACACCAGCGTGCCCAAGTGCTTTTG
>JAYUVL010000339.1:0-4260 GCA_043754075.1 Cytophagales bacterium
AAGCGGGTTTGGAGCGAAATTCCCAAGGCTGGGGCGCGGCCCCAATCTGGGAAGTATCCAACGACTCATCGATCATCCCCGATATTTTGACGAAGCCGCCCAAGGGAATGGCCCCCAAGCTATATTCAGTCTCGCCGCGTTTGAACCCAAAAAGCTTGGGGGGAAAACCGATGGAAAATTTTTCTACCCTCATGCCAAAGAATTTGGCGGCAAACATGTGGCCCCACTCGTGGATCCCAACTAAGATGGAGAGAGCCAGCAAAAGTTGGGCAGTCATAATCAATACTTCCATACAGTCCAAGAAATGGCCGGCGCTAAAACGAAGGCCCAAAAGTTAAAAATGGTTCAAACTAATGACTAAACGTCAAAATAAGGGCAAAGGTTTAGAACGGCCAGTTGGCGCTACTGCCCCATCGGTAGTGCGCCAAAAATAACCCTTTCGCCACAAAAACGGGCGGATTGGCCCCATCCTTTTCTGGTGGTGATCTTTTCAAAACCCGAAAAAACATAGTTTTGCACCTTAATTATACTTAACTTATGCCCATGAAAAACCTACGCGCCCCCTCGTTTGCGGCATTGGCCCTTTGCTTATGGCTGGTGAGCTGTCAAAGTGAGGAAGAAAAAAAAGAAATTTTGGAGAAAAAAATCCGGAAAGCGTTGGTGGTCAGCACCAATACACCACTTAAGTCATTGACCATTTCGCCCCAAGCAGATGACAAAGGCGTTTATTTTGTGGAGGTTGAGCTGGAAAGTGGCCGCAAAATGCAGTTGGCTGCTGCCATGATTGCCGATTCACTGGCTTGGAAAGAAACCTTCAACTCGCAGTTGGCCTGGATTTTTTCGCAAGAATTGAACAATAAATGTGTTTCGCTGGTGCTAAGGCCCATTGAGAAAAGCACGGAGCTTACTGGAGTGGCGGTAATGGCCACGGGAGACACGATCAAGTTTTTTGCCCAAGAAGGCCGGGGCTGGCGGCCGGCCAACGATCTGCCAACATTGACCACTTTGACCAAGACGCAAGTTGGCAGTCAGGGCCTGGCCGATTCTTTGGATCGATTTACGGAATTTGTTCTCGCGCCCGACTCGGCAGCAGGCACTTATAAAGGCTACTTCGCGACGGTCAAGAATCCGGCCCAGACCAAAATCACGGTCAAATGGACCCCCGAACGCTTTGATTGGCAACTGCAACAATGAACGACAGCATCGATGGTTTTTTGGCCTACTTGGCCCACCAGAAACGTTATAGCCCGCACACGATCACGGCCTATCGAACCGATCTGGTGCAATACGAAGATTTTTATGCGCGGCTCAATGCCGCCGACGGGGAGGCCGAAACGGCGGCTCCCCGGCCCCAACTCCAAGCGGCCACCCACAGTGACATCCGCTCGTGGATGATTTCGCTGATGGATGACGAAAAGATAACCAGCCGATCCATCAACCGAAAACTGGCCACCCTGCGGACTTTCTACAAGTTCCTCCACAAGCGGGGGGAAATTGCCAAAACGCCCATGCACAAGATCCGGTTCTTGAAGGCGGCCAAAAAGATATCGCCCTTCGTGCCCGAAGCCGATACCGAACGAATCCCGGAAACCATTGTGTTTGCCGAAGATTTTGAGGGCCAGCGCGACAAACTGGTAATTGAACTGCTCTACGGCACGGGCATCCGGCTGTCTGAACTGATCAACCTCCAAGTGCGGGACATTTATTTCTATGAAGGCACTATCAAGGTGACGGGGAAAAAAAATAAACAAAGAATAATTCCCCTCCACCCACCTTTACTTGATTTTCTCAAAATGTTTGTGCAAATTCACGCTAAAGCAGGGGGATGGCTGGTAACAACCAATAAAGGAGAGCAAGCCTATCCCATGTTGATTTACCGGACGGTGCGAGAGGTGCTGGACAGGGTCACTTCGGTCGAGCGGCGAAGCCCGCACGTATTGAGGCACACTTTTGCCACGCACCTGCTTGAGCAGGGGGCCGACTTGAATGCTATCAAAGATTTGTTGGGGCACAGTTCGCTGGCCTCTACCCAAACGTATGCGCACAATACGATTGGCAAGTTGAAAAAAGTCTTTGAACAGGCCCATCCCAAAGCTTGAACGTTGCTGGCGCAATTAGTTTGGGCCGCCTATTGTAGCTTCTTACTTGTTTGCAATTCGTTTGATGCCAATCAAACAAGGAGTATCGTTTAAGTCTGGTGCCTTTTTGTGATTGCTGGTTGTTTATTTTTTAACTTAAATTGAAAAACTATGAAAATCCAAGTGCATTCCATCCATTTTGATGCTGACCAAAAGCTGTTGGACTTTATCCAAAAAAAGGCTGACAAACTAGACACCTTTTTTGACCGGATCATAAGTGGCGAAGTCTATCTGCGACTAGAAAAAGGTGATAGTAATAAAGTCAGAAACAAGGTAGTTGAAGTTAAGCTCAACGTCCCCGGTACTAGTATTTTTGTCAAAGAAGAAAACGGCTCATTTGAGGCGGCCATGGACGAAGCGGTGGAATCTCTTAAAACCCAGATCAAAAAATACAAAGATAAATTGATTGCCAAATCGTGATTGATTGAACGTTCCAACAAAAAAACCCGGCCAAGTGGACTGGGTTTTTTTGTTGGAACAGGGAGCCTATTCGGGGCTACTGATCCAGAGCCGTTTGGTGAACACTCCCTGGCTAGTGATCAGTTTGACCACATAGAGCCCTTGATCGGCCAACTGGAAGTTGAATTTGGCCTGGGCGGAGGCCGCTGCCTGCTTTTGCTGGGCCATCAGCTTGCCCGAGAGATGATAGACCTGCACTTCCACCGGGCTGGGCTGGTCTTGGGTGACAAACACTTCGCTGCCGTAGGAATATAGATCGGCCGCATCGCTGTTGGTCCGGCCCACCACTTCGCTGGCCAGCCGGAGGTAAAACCGATCGCGGTAATTGCCCGCTTGCATCTGGAGGGTGTGTGAGCGGCCAGGCTTGAGATGGTACCATTCCCCGGTTTGAGCGTCTTCCAGAAAGATCGGCCGCTCCGTCTGCCCCAACATTTCTTCCGCTACGAAGGAATATTGGCCGGCCTGGGCAATATTGAGGTGCAACGGCAAGGCCAACCGCTCAATGTTGGCAGGCAGGGCAGTGTGGGCATAGCGATCCCCATTGTGAAACGCGGCAAAGGATATTTGGGGGTTGCCATCATGTTTGGCCCCGTCATAAGTTCGATCCACCCCAGTGGTAAAGCCATCGGCAAAGCCCAACAGGAGGTGATCGGACAGGCCATCTTGGCGGCCAATTTTGAGTTTGAACCGCTCCAACTGGTTTTCAGCCCGCAACAAACTGGGCGCAGTTCCCGATCGTTGTCCGTTGTTGAACACGATGCTGGTGGTGGAACTCACTTGGTTTCGTCGAACAAAAAACCCTTGACCGGACGCTTGCATGGGCAAGGGGCTGAGGGCCGTGAAGGTTTCATAATTTCCCCCGCCGGCCCCGCCATTGTTGTCGTTCCACACCCAAGTGGTGCCGCTCAGGTTTTGGTTATCGGCCATGAACCGCGCAATATCCAATGCCGAAGGGTAGGGGTTGCCCACCAAGTGATAGCCGGCCGTTGGCAAACCGGCCGTGTAGCCAATGCCACTTACCTCTATGTCACCATTGTTGGGAACCCCAACAAATGACTGGTATTTCATCCGAACGGCTAAATAACCTTTGCCGGGCAGCATCAGGCCACTGGCCAGTTGCCAGCCGGCCCCTTCCACGTAATGATAGCGCCAGACAGGGCCGGCGTCCAAGCGCAAACTGTCCAAGTTGAAATTGGCAACCGGTGATGACCATTGGTTATAGGCCCGGGCTGTTCGGCCATTTTTGTTGACCCTGACCATGCCCGGATTGGTAGTCGCCACTTCTACATTGCTCCCCAGCTTTTGGATCAGGGAGCCATTGTTTGCCACTATGACATTGCCCAATTCGCCGAGCTTCAAAGTACCGTGCACTTCAATGGCGTGCCCATCGCCAATATTGGTTATTGCGCGATAGTCAAAACTGAGATCCAGACAAGAGAAACTTCCCTCGCCCGCTATTCCACTGGGATAAGTGCCCCTCATTACAGCATTCACGCCCGCATTGGGCCGGCCATTGCTCCAACTGCTGCCATTCCAAGTGGTTTGGGGAAAATTGGCGGAATTGATAGTGGTATTGACGCCTAATTTCTTGAACCGACTCAGCCAACTGAACAAGTTGTTCGGGCCAGTGAGGTCCGCATATATTGTTGCCACGATTTGGCGG
>JAYUVL010000340.1:0-8185 GCA_043754075.1 Cytophagales bacterium
CTCCACGCGGAAGGGCATCTGCACCCGCACCGACCCGGTGGCGGGGTTGGGATAAACTTGCACCGTCTGGGCCAGCACCGGGTCCAGCCAGCCGGTGGCAATGTCGCCCACGCCCACGTTGGAGGTGAGCAGTTCGCGGCGGCGCGGGCTGACCTCCAGCACGGTGCGCATCCGCTGCACTTGGCAAGCAGTGAACAGGCCCATGCACAGGTCATCGGTAAAATCCATGTAGTTCTGGGTCATCGAGGCCCGCCCGCAGCTGTGTTGGGTGGTGGGGCAGCGGGTGCTGCCAAAATCTTGCGGTGGGGTGTCGTCACAGGCATCGCCCCCGAGGCAGCCCCCCTCAAAAGTGTGCAACAGCCCCAAAAAGTGGCCCACCTCGTGGGTGAGGGTGCGCCCTCGGTCAAACCGGGCATTGGTGAGCACAGTGGCCCACGGTGCCTTGGTGATCGAGCCGAGGCGGTTGAAACGCACCACAAGGCCATCGGTCTGGGCCGCGCCGTTGCGGGTGGGCAGGCCGGCCAAATTGGACAAGTCGGGGAATTGCGCGTAGCCCGCCGTAATCCCGCTCGGAGTGCGGAGGCTGTCCACCACCCACACGTTTAGGTAGCGAGTGGGATCCCAAATACTACCGGGCTTGAACTGCTGGTCAAAAGTATCGTTGGTCCAGAAAAAGCCGGCTTGGCGCTGGACGGCGATCCGGTTGATGCCCGGCTCGCGCAGGCGTTCTCCGCGCGGATTGTCGCGGGCGGGGAAAAACTCGATCTCCGCATCGCCGGCCACCGCCTGGAACTGCGGCGGTACAGCACCAAAATCGGCGTTGCGCCGCCGGAAATCTTCGTTCAGCACTTCCAGTTGGGAATAAATCTGGCCCGACGATACATTGGTTCCTTGCCCCGTCGGTTCGCCGTAGTTGAGCACGTGGAACACCACCGGAATGCGGTAGACGGTATTTTCGGGGCGGAGATTGCCGGGCATGGCCTGCCGCCGCTGGATTTCCTGTTGCAGGGCCGCTTGGTGCCGGAAAAAATATTCCTGCTGGGCGCGAGATGCCGGCTCGGCGGGCAGGCCGCAGCGGCTTTCATCTTCACCAGTTTGGGCTGCCGCGCTCAACGGGAGGCACAGCGCAAGCCAATAGAGCCATTTTTTCATCTTTTTGCCATGATTTGAGGTAAACACCATGCACAAAAATACACCAAACCCCGTTTAGTTTGGCCAGACCAAGGACAAAAGCCGAAAGTTTTGAGGTGAAAATGCCCCTGGTTCATCGATGATCAAACCGAGGGGAAAGCTCGGCAACTGGCACCTGATCATGGCCATGATTTGCTGATTGAACCTCAAAAAAGTTGAAGGGCATTTTGCGGTTCGGCAGGTACAAGATGCACCACCGTTCATCGATAGACTCGGCTTTCTATGTTACGGGTTTTCGGCAGATCAATATAACTTTTGGGGAAGGGCATAAAGCCAACACTCATCTCTTGCTCGCTGCGCATAATCGATCGTGTAATCCTCCTTTTGCTTGTCAAAGTATTGGTGTGGCAGGTGCTCAAAAGTCAAGATAGAATCTGTAAATGATTGACTGTCTTTCATTTTGAATTTGATGACATAAAAGTAGCTGTACGTATTTTCCTGTTCAGCGCCCTTGTATCGCTTTTCATAATAGGTTTCAGTGGCGGGGGCACTATGCCTTCCTGCCCTTGGTTTGGTGCGCGTCTTTTCTACCTCCTCATAAATCGGCACCCTTTCTGACTTGATTAAATCCACAGCCAATTTAACATCAAATACTACTGCTTTTTCATCCCCCAACGGACTTGCATTGGCCAGCGCAGGAACAAAGCCCGCACTTATGATCAGCGGGGCAAGCACCGAAAAAGAACTGGTCGACTTATAGGATTCTAAATCAATAAACAACGTATCATTCTTGGCTATCTTTTGCCCGATTGCATAGATTCTATTTCTTTTCTCGGTTAAGCCCAAAATTTCAGTTTTGTAGGTTGGTTTCAAGTTTGCCCAATGGTTCATTAACTTGGCAAACTCCTCCGCGTCGATCTTGGTTGGAATTTTGGTGAGTAGATAGAGGAACATTTCGCAGGAAAACGCCCCCATTTTTTCTATTTGGCTAAGTCGCTTTTTTACTAAATCCTGCCATAGTCCTTGATTTACCGCTCCTTGCTTGAATAGCGCAGAAGGTTTTTTTACAAGCATTTTTCCGGCCCAAGATGGAAGATTAAGGTCATTACCTGCATCGGTGGGTCGCAATTCGTTGAAAAATACAGCAAGCAAAAGTTCTTCACTATATGGCAATGCCAAAATCTGCTTGTCCGATTTGCCCTGGTACCTTAGTGCCAAAAGCAACATCAATCCGTATTCCTTGTATTCGTTTTGATAAATGCCCTTTGCCACTTGTTGCCAATCATAAGAGCTATCAACAGCTATTTTTTTCATCATTTTACCTATAAAAACTTCATCTTTGAGAATTTGATCCCTGATTTCTACATTCGTAAAGTCATAGTGAATTTTCCATGATTTATAGTTGATATTATCCGTCAAATAGGCACTTTTTATCAAATCTGCCCGCACGTCGGGGTTGTCAAAGTAAAGGTACAACCACCCAAGCGCAGTACATAGAATCGCACAAAACAAGGCCAAAAGGTCTAGTTTCTTTTTGGAAAGGGCGGTAATAAAAGTCCCCATCGTAATTAGAAAGCAAACTGCACTGATCAGGCCGTTAATCATCAGCCATTCACCACTCTGGCGGAAAATATCCGACAAAGTAAGATAGCTGCTGAGCGCGGGGATCAAACTTACAATAAAAAGGAAAAAATGATACCCTTGAATTTTTTTGAGCATGACTTTTATTTGCTTGATATGGGATTCCTTTTCCCCGAAGTTAAAAACAATAGAATCAAACAACGCTGTTTGGTTGATTGATCATGATAATATCCGCTATAACCACGCTATCCTTCGGCAAGCCCACTAATTTTATGGTATGGCTTGCTTTATTGTTGGTGAACAGTGGCCCCCCGAAGAAGCAAAGGTCGGCCAGCCACGGGTATGGAACTGCCCCTTAAGGAAACTTTGGGTCCCTCCGGTGTTATTGCCAAAGGCGATGCGCTTGGTCGTCCCCCAGAGGTGGTGAATGACGAACAAAGTCCCCGGTCCTTCTCTGGTAAATTTTAGGTTGGCAAAAGTGGCCGTGAACGGGGGGATGGCCAGCAGCTCAATCAGAGCCAAATCTCTCCCCTCGCCATAGGCCCGCACGATGGCCCCCCGCATACGGGCCGGGGTTCGGACGGCTGGTTGGGGCACGGTGGCCGCCGTGCAGGGGCTGGTGTCCTCAAAAAAGACCCGGAAATCTCCTGTCGGGTTGGCAATATCGGCCATAAGTTTTATCCACATTGGGCCACTGACGGCCTATACCGGCCATGTGGCGGAGCTTGTCAAACACCTTGCATAAATTTATTTTACGAAGACGGCCTGTAGTATAGGGTTTTTCTAAAAGGGTTTATACTTTTACCCAGTGGTTGTCTGTCAACGGCTGAAATTCTTTTACTTTAAAAGGCGATTTTTTACCTATAACGATGTACGTTTGTGAGAATTACATACAAAATTAAGATGGACAACCTTCTTTTATGCAATTTTTAAAAAAATCAATAAATAGTTGCTAAATATACGCTTAGTTACACCACTTGATTCTCGACCATTTATCCCTAAACCAAGCCCGTAGCGGGTTTTGCTGCCTATGTCGTTATCCAGATTTTTGTTGGCTGCCGTGGTTCTAGTTGGCCTGGCGGCAGGGTCGTGGTTTTTGCTCCGGCCCAAAACACCCCCCAGCCAGCCCAGCCAAGTGGCGATTACCGTGCCCGACGGCTACGAGGTAAGCATTGCGGCGGGGCCCGATCTGGTCGATTTCCCGATGTTTGCCACCACCGATGAGACGGGCCGATTGTTTGTGTTCGAGTCGATCGGGCACGTGTACAAGAAAACGCAAGATGCGATTGATAACCCCCAATTTCGCATTAAGCTCCTGACCGATACGAACGGCGACGGCCAATACGACAAAAGTACCATTTATGCCGATAAAGTCGGCTTTCCCCAAGGGGGCGTGTTCTACCAGGGGAGCCTGTACGCCACTTCGGCCCCGGATCTGCTCAAGTTTACCGACACTGATAACGACGGGGTGGCCGATAAACGTGAAGTGTTGCTGTCGGGCTGGGTGCTCAATGTGAACGCCAACAGCTTGGTAGGGCCGTTTATGGGACCCGATGGCTGGCTCTACCTGACCAGCGCCATCATGGGCTTTGATGTTACATCTAAAGAAGGGCAACGCCTGAAAGGGGCCACAGCTCGTGTCTGGCGCGTCCGCCCGGATGGGTCGGGGCTGGCCTGGATCGCGGCCGGGGGCATGAACAACCCCGTCGAGCTCACCTTTACCGAAGCGGCCGAGGTTATGGGGGTGGAAACTTACTTTACGGACCCGCAGGCCGGCCTGCGCGACGCGCTCGTGTACTGGACCGAGGGGGGTGCATACCCCAAACCGAATAATAACATAGCCCAGGACAGCCTGGTGCGCACGGGCGAACTTATGCCCGTGGTGACCAAATACTCGCGGGTGGCCCCGTCGGGCGTGGGCCGCTACCGCCACACGGCCCTGGGCCCCGGTTTTAAAGATAATCTGTTCAGTGCGCAGTTCAACACCCACCGGGTGCTGCGCCACAAGCTCATCCGCGACGGCGGCTCGTTTCGGACCGAAGACGAAGTATTTTTCCAGACCGACAACGAGGATTTCCACCCGACCGATGTGCTGGAAGATGCCGATGGCAGCTTGCTAGTGGTCGAGACTGGAGGCTGGTTTATCGAGGGCTGCCCGCTCTCGCAGGTGTCTAAACCCAACCTGAAGGGCAGCATTTACCGCGTGCGCCTCAAAGGGGGTGCCCCCATTGCCGATCCCTGTGGCAACGGCATTGATTGGGCCTCGATCTCCCCCGCGCAGGCGGCCGCCTACCTAGTTGATGCCCGACCGACCGTGCGGGACCGGGCGGTGGAGCGACTTGTCGGCGGTGGAGCGGCAGCGGTGGAGGTACTGGAGAACGTTACCCGGCAATCTGACCAGGCAGATGCCCGCACCAAGGCCGTTTTTGCTCTTTACCGCATCGGCACCGCCCCGGCCCAAGCGGCGGTGCGCAACGCGCTGAAGGATGCCGAGGTGCAGGTGAGGGTCGCGGCCGCCCGGGCCGTTGGGCTGGCCAAAGATGGGCAAGCCGTGCCCCAGTTGTTAAAAATGGTGGCGACCGACACCCTGGCCAGTAGGCGGCAGGCGGCCACGGCCCTAGGCCAAATCGGTGACAAACAAGCGGTGCCGGGCCTGTTGGCAGCCACGGCGGGCACTACCGACCGCTTTGTGCGCCATGCCCTCATCTATTCGCTTATTACCCTGCAAGCCCCCCAGCCGGTACTGGCCGGGTTGCAAGACCCCTCGGCCCTGGTCCGCGAAGCCGCCCTAATCACCTTGGACCAACTGCGCCCCTCGCCCCTCCGGGCGGCCCAACTGATGCCCTTTTTACAAAGCAAGGACAAAAATCTTCAGCGCACGGCCTTGTGGGTGGCAGCGCACCACCCGGCTTGGTCGGGCGAAATGATCGCCTTCTTGCGTACCCGCCTGTCGGGGGCTGCGCTCACCGCCGACGAGCAGCAGTTGCTGGGCGACATGCTCGTGGCATTTAGCGAGAACCCGGACATGCAGCGGTTTATCGCCGACGGGCTGTCAGGTGCGTCCCCTGACCGTAAACTGTTCCTGATCAATGCGATGGCCAACTTTCCGGGCGAGAAATTCCCCCAACTTTGGCAGCAAGCGATCGGCCGGCAACTGGTTTCGGCCATCGATCCGGCCGTACAAGCCCACGCCGTCGAGCTGGTCGGGCTGCGCAACCTTACCTCCCTGGCGGCCGAGCTCCAGCAAGTGGCCGATGCCCCCGACCGCCCCGCTTCGCTGCGGATGGCCTCGATAGGTGCGTTGCTCAAAACCCAGCCCAAATTCGGGGACAAACAATTTGCCTATCTCTACGAACAGCTCACTGGCCAGGCCGACGCCCAGCGCCAACAAGCAGCGGGAATACTGGCGCAAGGCAAGCCATCGGACAGCCAACTGCTGCAACTGGCCCAGCAGTACCTGCCCAAAGCCGACGCTTTCACGCTGCCACTTTTGTTGCCCGTTTTTGCCGAGGCGCACCATTCGGCCACCATTGGCCGCACCTTGGCCCAAACGCTCGTCAACTCACCGGGCTTGGACGGTTTTTCGGAACAAAACCTAAAAGTGCTCTTCGCGCGCTACCCCGCCGAGGTAAAACCCGACGTGGACAAATTATTGGCCAAGGTGGGGCAGGTACAGGGCAACCGGCGGCAACGCCTCAAAGAAATGGAGGACCTGATCCCCACGGGCGATTTGGAACGCGGCCGCCTGTTGTTCTATGGCAAGGCCATCTGCTCCACATGCCATCAAGTACGCCGCGAGGGCGGTAAACTAGGGCCAGACCTGACCTCGATCCAGAAAGACCGCTCAGCCCACGACCTGCTCGAGGCCATTGTGTATCCCAGCGTCAGCTTCGTGCGCGAGTACGAGACGTACCTGGTGCGCACCAAAATGGGTGAGTACACGGGCATTATCCAAGAGCAAACGCCGACCGCCATTGTGCTGGGCACGTCGCTCGCCGCGTCGGTGCGGATAGCCCGCGCCGATATCCAATCCATGACGCTACAAAACACCTCCATGATGCCGCAAGGGCTGGACCAGTTACTCACCAAACAAGAAATGGCCGACCTCATGGCATTTCTGTTGGGCCAAGACCAAGACCCCGAAACCGACCAAGATGTTCTCCGCTAACCCTTTCCCAAAGCCATGCACCGTCGCCAATTTATTACTTCCAGTTTGCTGACCACCACTGCCTTAGTGGGGGGCCACTCCTCGCTGAGCACCCCAGCCCACCCCCCGATAGCAGCGTTCAACACCCTCTTTTCGCCCGAGTTTGGCATTTTCCGGGGGCTGGCCCCCACCGACCCGGTCGACGAGATCAAATGGGGCCATGACCAAGGTTTCCGGGCATGGGAGAATACCATGCTCAAAAGCCGCCCCGTGGCCGAGCAGGAGCGCATCAGCCGGGCCGTCCAGCAGTTGGGTATGCGCTTTGGGCAGTTTGTCGGCACGCTCACCTTCGAGCACATCACCTTTGCGGGGCGCGACGCCCGCCTGCGCGAGGGCGTGCTGGCCGAAGTGCAGGCGAGCATCGAGATCGCCAAACGGATGAATACCAAAATAATCCACAACGTGTTGGGCGTTGCCGACCCGGCCTTGCCCTGGGATTTCCAGATGGCCAACGCCATCGACCTGCTCAAACGCATCGCCGATCTGTACGAACCGCACGGCATCGTCATGGTGATGGAGTCGATGAACCACCGGGTCGATCACCCCAATATGTTCTTGCACACTATCCCCCAAGCCTATGCCCTGGCCAAAGCTGTGGGCCGGCCAAGCATCAAAGTACTGTTCGACTTTTATCATGTGCAGATACAGGAAGGCCACCTGCTCGCCACCATGGACTACGCATGGGACGAGATCGGCTACATTCAAGTGGGGGATACGCCAGGGCGTACCGAGCCGACCACCGGAGAGATCAACTACCCCAACGTGTTGCAGCACCTCTGGAACAAAGGATACCGGGGTTTTGTGGGCATGGAACACGGCCTGAGCAAGCCCGGTAAAGAGGGCGCGCAAGCTGCCCTACAAGCTTACCGGGCCGTTGATGTAAAGGTTTGATCCCTTTTTCGGAGACCGACCGGGTAAGTTGGGCGTTGCAAGATGTAAGAACATGTTTTGGATTTATAAGTATTTGATTAACAATAATTTAATTAAAATGACCCATTTTTCAAGCTATTTACGTTTGACTGGTTGAGGCTTGAGAAGGTTTTGTGGTTGTTTAGCTCAAGCATAAGCCGATTAAAACACGAGGTTTCATTTTAACTAATTGAATATTAAGTTTTTAAAATTCCAAAACATGTTCTAAAATGATACAGCCACCAATGGGTGTTTCACGCAAACACCTCTACCAAAACAATGGAAAGTTCGGGGAAAAGAAAGGGAACAATGACATCTTGGCGGGTAAAAATGCCATGTGAATCGTATTTTTCCTCT
>JAYUVL010000341.1:0-2342 GCA_043754075.1 Cytophagales bacterium
GAGGGGTGGCATTATCTCATGCCACCCCTCCGAGGTTGATTTTCCCTCAATACCCTTGGGCCATAAACATTGCACCCCTCCGGGGTTATCGGTGGGACAATTCCCCAGTTGCAAGCTTGCCTGCAAACAGGCCAAAATACTGTTTTCTGAACACCAGTGAACTCACTCCTCCCGGTAAAGCCGGTGCAATAGGGCTTTCATGTTGGCCAGCATTTCTTTCATGGCTTTTTCCTTGAGCACGGCAAACAGGGAATAGTTGGCCTTGCGGCGGAACGGCTCAATGCGCTCGATCAGGCCAATGCCCGCCGGGGTGAGTTTGAGCAACCGGCGGCGCAAATCGTTGTCATCTTTTTCTTGATACACCAATTGCTTGCTGATCAAGCCATTGACCATATTGGTCACGTTGGCGCGGGACACATTGAGCGAATCGGCAATTTCGGAGGCCATGCGCCCGGCATTGGGCACAAAACCGCCCTCGCGGTGCATTTTACCAATGAGCGGAATGTTGGGATCCCCATAAATGTAGAGCAGCACGATCCATTGCTGGGTGGTGATGCCCACCCGGTCGCTGATCATGTCGCCCCGCTTGCTCAGGGCAGCGGCCAGTTCTAAGATGGTGAGCACCAAGGTCTCTTCCAGCGATTCGTCCAGCATTTCTGTTTGCCCGAGCTCAGCCATTGGCGATCAAGTTGGGTTGGGCGGCAGGCTTCCGCATGAACAGCACGCACACACAGGCAATGATGCACAGGGCGATCATGAGGTTAAACCCATCAAAATAATCACCATTGGCCCGGCGCCATTTGCCCAGCAAAATGATGCCCGCACTGCCCGCCAAGGTGTCGATCATGGTAAAAATGCCCAAGATTTTTCCGTAAGAACTGCCGTGGTAGCGTTCGGCCACCACTACCTGAATCATGGTAAAGGCCCCACTAAAAGCTATCCCGTAGATAAAAGCATAGGCATACAACATGGTGGTGGGCAATTCGTTCAGGAAACGCAACAGCACCGAACCGATGAGCAAGTTGAAGACCGAAATGAGCATAATGGTTTTTTTGTCATACCGATCGCCCAGAAAGCCGAACACGACCTTGCCCGCCACGCTGCACAAAAAAAACAGGGCCGTCACATTGGTCACCAGCGGTTTGGCGTGGCCCAAGTCTTTCTCGATAAACAATACTTGGTGGTTGATCACGCCGGTGATGCAAAACCAAAGGGTGGCAGTGGCAAAAAGGAGCAGATAGAATTGGGGAGTGCGCGCGGCTGCGCCCAACGTCATGCCCAAAGAGCTGGGTTTGAAGTCGCTAGTGGCGGTTACAACCGCACCGTCGGGGAGCAGGCCCATGGCTTGGGGCCCATTCCTGACCAAAAACACCAGTGGCAACAGCATCATCACCGTGGCCGCGCCCAACAAGATCAGGGCGGCGGTGCGCCAGTCGTAGGTGACTATCCCCCATCCGGCCACTTTGTTGAACAAGGCCCCGCCAAAGCTTGACCCCATCAGAAAAATGCCCACCGCTACCCCCCGGTATTTATTGAACCACTTGGTAATGAGATACATACTGGACACAATACCAGAGGCAGTCAGCCCGAAGGCCACCATTACATAGACCAGCCGGACCTGGGCAAAAGAGGTGACCGAGGCCAGTGCCAATAAGCTGCCCAGCAAGATGAACGCCCCACCGACCATGATCGCTTTGGGTGAGAATTTATCCAGCAAAAAACCAACCAGCGCCGCTAAAATAGCCACCAACGAATATAAAATGGAGGCGGGTTGGGCCACTTGCTCATTGGTCAGCTTAAATTCATCCAACAACTGGGGTGAAAAAGAGGGCAGAGTGTTGAGAAATATGCCATTGGTGACCATATATACCAACACGAGGGCCATGAGCACCCACCATCCATAGAATATATCTTTCATATTGGACTTGTTCATTTTGGCCAAAGATAAGGATTCTGGCCAGAAAATAGTTTACTTGATTAACAAATCTTGGACAACCACCGCCCACCCACTCAGCGCGCAGCCATTCCCCAAGTGTTGACCTGGGCGGCCACCGAGCCGGAGGAAGAAGGCTAGGGTTTTCTGTTTAAGTTATCGTCAAACAGTTTCAATATTCGCTTGTACTCATCGGCCCAACTGCTGGGCTCGACAAAGCCGTGATCCTCCACCGGGTACACGGCCAATTCCCAGTTGTCCTTGCCCAGTTCGATGAGCCGCTGCGAAAGCCGCACCACATCCTGAAAATGGACGTTGACATCCACCATGCCGTGGCAGATCAACAATGCCCCCTTCAGGTTTTCGGCGAAATAAATGGGCGAACTTTTGGTGTAGGCCAAACTGTCGC
>JAYUVL010000342.1:0-29320 GCA_043754075.1 Cytophagales bacterium
TCAGCTTGGGCTTGCTGGCTTGTCTGCACCTCCGTTTCCAACGTTCGGAACGCTTGGATCAACTCGGTCAGCGGTTTTTGGGCGTATTCCCCGAGCTGGTTGATCAGCGATTGATGGGCGGTTTCAGCCTCAGTAAAAGTGATTTTTGCTTTATTAAAGGCATTTCGGGTAAGTTCAAGGCTTTGTTCCGCCCCGATTTTTTGGGCTTTGCTTTGCTGCAATGCCTCATCGCTGATGAGGTTGGCCGCTGATGCTTTGTGGGGGTGGTGCGTTGAACCACACACGGGGCAGGGCTGGTCGGGTTGCAAATTGACGGACAGCCGGGCCGCTTGCCCAACGATCCACCTTCGTTCGGTTTCGTTATAATTGGCCTCCGTTTGCAAACGGTTTTGGTCTGCTTTCTTCAGGGCCAATATTGCGGTGGCTTCATCTTGGCGGGCTTTTTCCGCGGCCTGAGCCAAAGCATCCCGCTGTTTGAGTTGACTGCCTCTTTCCTTTAGTTGGGACAATTGAAACTCAAGGACGGCTAAATTTTTGGCCTGGGGTTCCAGTTCCCCAATCCGTTGTTTGTTGGCCTCTATCCGCTTTTCATCGGCCAATCGCTGGGCGCGAGCCGCTATTTGTTGTTTTTCCTTGCCCGATACCACCGTTGCTATTTGCCGCAGATCTTCGGCCAATTGTTCGATTTCATCAAACTGCGGCAACGCATTTTGTAACTCATTGAGCCGATCGGTATAGCTTTTTATTTTCTCATCATGGGCCGCTTGGGAATGGCTAAATTCTTGCTTTTTTTGGGCCAGGATCTGATTGGTTTCTTGTTCACCCGTTTGCGCTTTTTTCAACTCTCCGGCCTTTTTTTCCAAACTGATTTGCTGCTGTTCTGCCTGTTCAAACTTGCTGTACAGCAGGGCCGCTCGCTCGGCATATTGGAGTTTGAGCACTTTGGTAAGTTGGGCATTTTCTTGTTGCAAATGCAGGTGTCGCTTGTGCTTAATTTGGTCATGTTCCTCAAATTGACCCGCCAAGGTTTGGGCCTGCTGGTGAGCTTGATTGGCCCGCTGCTCGGCGTGCGCCAAGTCTTCGCTCTTGATTACAAGCTCCTCAATATCAACAGTTAATGATTTTATCTTTTCGGTCAGGGCAGCTTCATCGGCCACCCCGAGGTTGGCGAGTTGGGCTTGGTACTGATTTTCCAAGCTGGCCCTTCCCTTGGCTAGCTCATCGGCCTGCTTTTTCAATAATTTCGTTATCTGATCATAAAAAGTGGTGCCAAATAATTGAGCCAGAATTTTTTCCTTGTCACTGGTTTTGGCCCGCAAAAACTCACTAAATTTTCCTTGGGGAAGAATGACGATCTGTTTGAATTGAACGGCCGAAAACCCCACTATTTTTTCTACTTGATGCTTAATGTCGGTCTCCTTGGTGAGCAGGACACCAGTCTCGATAAAACCCATTGGGGAGACTTCACAAAACGTTGATTTTTTATTGATTTCTTCTTTGCGACTCAAGGTAAAGCGGCGCTCCACTTTGTAATGCTTCTCTTTGACTTTGAACACCAGTTCCACTTTGGTTGGTTCATTGGCCAGGGCATACTGGGAGCGCATATCATCCTCATGCCGCCCCGAAGTGGTTTCGCCAAACAAAGCGAGGCACATGGCATCAAAAATGGTGGTTTTGCCCGCTCCGGTCGGCCCGTGGATCAAAAACAGCCCGTACTCGTTGAACGAACCAAAATCGATGGTTTGCGCTTGGTGAAATGCCCCAAAAGCTTCCACAGTGAGTAAAATAGGTTTCATGCAGTTTGGCGGATCTCGGTGATGATTTGGTGGATAATTTCTTGCCTGACCGGGTCCAAGGCTTTGCCCGTCAGGTCTTCGTAAAACTGGGCAACCAGTTCTTCTTCGCTCATTTGGCGCATTTTTTCGGCCGACATGGCCCGCGCTGTGCCCCGGTCGGCCAAATTGACCCAATCCAACCCAATGGCATTGGGGTAGGTGCGTTGGATGAGCGCCATGGCATTGGCCTGGACCTCGGGGTTTTGGAGTTTTACGTACAGGTAGTCATCCGGTTTGGCAAACGCTTGCCCCTCGCTGAGCCTGAAGTTGCCCTCCGTGATTTCGCCCGTCACCACCCACAAGTCACGCTTGGGCACCAAGGGGATTTGGCGGGTGCTGGCCAAGCCGTGCTGGTCCAACTCCACCAAAGCGAAGGTCTTGCGGTGATTGGCTTCCGAAATGGAATACTTAAAGGGTGAGCCCGCATAACTTACGCTGCCTGTGTTGAAGGCTTGCGGCTGGTGCAAATGGCCCAGGGCGGTATAGCTAAGCCCGGCAAAGGCATCGATTCCGACAAATTCGGCCCCACCCACCAGCAGTTTGCGCTCCGAATCGGAGGGTGTGCCCCCCTGCACGAAGGCGTGCGCCACCAGCACGATCCGATCGCCGGGTTGGCGCTGAGCCCGGACATGGGCCACCAGCCAGCGAAGCACGTCGTCATGGGTGGTGATCGCCTCGCGCTCGGCCTCCGGCAAGTGATCGCGGAGGGCGGCCCGCAACACTTCGGGTTCGGTATAGGGAAAGAGGTAGAAATAGACCGGGCCATGCTGATCGGACAGGGCAATGGGCTGCATGGGAAAAGTGGCATGACCACTGATGTGAAACCCTTGTTTCTCAAACAATTGGGCCCCATAATGGATGCGCTCTGCATTGTCGTGGTTGCCCGCGATGGCCAACAAGGGAATTTTGAGCTCCAACACTAAATGACTGACGGTGCGATTGAACAGCGCAATTGCCTCGGCAGGGGGCACTGCCCGGTCATAAATATCGCCAGCCAACAGTATCACATCGGGCTGTTCAGTGGCAGCAACGGCCACTAATTGTGCCAAGGCTTCGGCTTGATCTTCCAGCAGGGGAAATTGGTTCAGGGACTTGCCCAAATGCCAGTCGGCAGTGTGGAGAATTTTCATGCGCAGTTTGCCTATTTGGTTTATTTGGCCACCCATTCACTTGGCCAAAATTTGAAAGACAAATCTACGAATAAAATTAACTTTCTATTATAGCCCGGCGAATACTTCGCCTGTCCCGATCAAACGCTCAAATATTTTCTTGTAGCCCACGTGTTGGGCAAATTCCTCGTCGTGGTGGAGGTCAGTACGGCGCAGTCGCTTGAGGGCGGCCGCAAATTGGTTGTCGGTCACAAATTCGCCCCCGGTGCGGAGGGCCGAGCTGACGGCTGCCAGTTGACCAACAATGATTTTAGAATCCAACAAAAAACTCTCATTTTGTGGGCGATTCTTGAGCAGTACTTCTATTTTTTTGCCAAAAGCCAGTAACATTACCTCAGTAGTGGTGTTTGCCTTGCCAAAAGCGGCTTTGCGGAGTTCGTCGTCGAGCAGATCGGTCGATTTGCGAAACTTAATGGACCAGTCGTTGGCTTCCAGGTAATCGGCCCGGGCCTTGGCTGTCCGGCCAAACCCAATGATTTCCCGGCTTTCGGGGTAAGCGGCCATAACTGTGGCGGGCTTGATCTTTTTCTCTTGCAACAAGCTGTTGATCGCCTGGTAAGATTTACGGACAATTTGCAGTTCTTCGTAAGTGGCTGTGCTGTCTTTTATTTTGGTTGTGTAGGTTTGGATCGCCTGAAGCTGGGTATCAATCACCACGGCATCTTGGCGTGAGATCCCACCTTTGACCAATAGTTCGACGGGTAAGGATTTTTCTTGGGCCAATGTTGGGGCACAAAGCCCAATAAGCGCAATCAGCAAATATGTTTTCATGAGACAAGAGAAGGGGTAAATGATCCTCTTGCCAGTTACATTGCAAGCATTATACCGTTACGTACATACCCATTGCCGCAAACTTGTCAATGCGCTGGTTAATTCGATCGCGGGGTGTAAGTTTTGCCAATTCGGCATACGAATTTAAAATGGTTTGCTTCACAGTTTCGACCATTTGCGACTTGTCGGTGTGGGCACCACCCAAGGGTTCGTCCACGATGCCATCGATCAGCTTGAAGGCCAGCATGTCATTGGCCGTGAGGCGGAGTGCTTCGGCGGCCTGCTCTTTGTAGTTCCAACTGCGCCACAGGATCGACGAGCAAGACTCGGGCGAAATGACGGAATACCACGTGTTTTCCAACATAAACACCCGGTCGCCAATGGCAATGCCCAATGCGCCGCCCGACGCACCTTCGCCAATGATGATGCAAATAACGGGCACTTTGAGCATAAACATCTCTTTCAGGTTGCGGGCAATCGCCTCGGCCTGCCCCCTTTCCTCAGCCTCGATGCCCGGGAAAGCCCCAGGAGTATCGATGAGGGCAACAATGGGTTTGTTGAATTTTTCGGCTATTTTCATCAACCGGAGAGCCTTGCGGTAGCCCTCGGGATTGGCCATGCCAAAGTTGCGGTGTTGGCGTTCTTTGGTGTTCCGGCCTTTTTGTTGCCCAATGAACATGAAGGTTTGCCCGTCCACCGTCCCTAAGCCACCCACCATGGCTTTGTCGTCACCAAAATTCCGATCGCCGTGCAACTCAATGAAATCGGTGGTGAGCTGGTAAATATAGTCCAAGGTATAAGGCCGATCGATGTGCCGCGAAAGCTGAACGCGCTGCCAACGGGTCAGGTTTTGGTAGGTCTTAAACTTGAGTTGGTTGATTTGCGCCTCGATGGTCCGAATGGGTACGGACATATCCAACTTACTTTCCGCTGCCGTTTGTTTCATGTCCGCCAATTTGGCTTCCAAATCAGCAATCGGCTTTTCAAAATCCAATAACGTGGCCATCTTCAAATAGGTAAATGGGTGCAAACGTAGGTAATACAGGGCCGAAATCAAAACCATTGGCCCGAAATGACGTCCATTGGGGCAGATTTGTGGTTCAAATTACAGTTCGGGTTTATCTCAAGGCGACAAAACCACCATCGATGGGGTAGTTCGTCCCAGTGATAAAGGCGGCCTCATCCGCGCACAGGTACAAAGCCAGCGCGGCGATTTCACTTGGCTGGCCCATGCGCCCAATCGGCTGGCTAGCCGACAGTTTTTGGAAAATTTCTGCTTCTTGGCCGGGATAATTCTTGGCAATGAAACCATCAACAAAGGGGGTGTGGACCCGCGCAGGGGAAATGCAATTGCAGCGGATGTTTTTGTCCACATAGTCGCGGGCCACCGAGAGTGTCATGGCCAAAATGGCCCCTTTGCTCATTGAATAGGCAAACCGGTCGGGGATGCCCACCATTGCAGCCACCGAGGCCATGTTGAGGATGACCCCCGCCTGCTGGATGACCATGGTGGGCAGGGCCGCATACATGCAGTGATAGACCCCCTTGACATTTACCTCAAAAATGCGATCAAAATCGGCTGCGGTCGTGCTGTCCAACCGACCCACGTGCGCAATGCCCGCATTGTTGACCAATATATCAATGGAACCATATTGGCCAACCATATTGGCAAAAACGGCTTGGACTTCCGTTTGGTTGGCCACATTGCAAGCGAAGGCACTGGCTTGACCACCGGCTGCCCGGATCTCGGCGGCTACTGCTTCTCCGGCCTCCAAGTTCATCTCCAGAATCACCGTATTGGCCTTGTGCTGGCCAAACAAGACGGCAATGGCTTTGCCGATTCCACTCCCACCGCCGGTTATGACCGCGGTTTTATTGGTCAAATCAAACATCATAAAAGCAGGTTGCAAAAAGTTGGGGATACGTCAGATCTTTTGTTGATAAATGCTTGGCAAAAGTAGCGAATTGGGGCAACTTGCGATCTTTGCGAAGCAAAATTCAACTTTTAAGGTCCTTTGAAAGACGCGATTTTCTATACCAAACGCTCCCTCAAACTTAATGGTCAACTGCTGGACTTGAAAACGCCAGTGGTAATGGGCATATTGAATGTCACCCCAGACTCCTTTTTTGACGGGGGCAAGCACAAAACGGTGGCTCGGGCCCTGGCCCAAGCAGAGAAGATGCTGGCCGAAGGAGCCACTTTCATTGACGTGGGGGGGCAATCGACCCGGCCGGGCGCAGTGGTTGTTCCTGTGTCCGAAGAGTTGGGGCGTGTCTTGCCGATCATCAAAGCCATTGTCAAGCAATTCCCCCAAGCCTACCTGTCCGTCGACACCTTTCGGGCGGAAGTGGCCAAGCAAGCCGTGAGCGAAGGGGCCTGTTTGGTCAACGATATTTCGGGTGGAGAGCTGGATCCGGCCATGTTTGAAACGGTGGCGGCCCTCAAAACTGCCTATGTGCTCATGCACACGCGGGGCACGCCCCAAACCATGGCCAGCTTGACCAACTACGACGATCTATTACTGGATCTGATGGGCTATTTCCACGCCAAAATAGCTCTTTTGCACCAGTTGGGCTGCCATGACTTGGTCATAGATCCCGGTTTCGGTTTTGCCAAAACGCTGGAGCAGAGCCATTTTCTCCTGCACCACTTGGCCCATTTCCAAATTTTGCACCAACCTTTAATGGCTGGACTTTCGCGCAAGTCCATGATTTACCGCAAAGTGGGGGGTACGGCCGAGTCGGCCCTCAACGGGACCACCGCCCTCAATGCCATCGCCATTCAACAAAAAGCCGTCGTCTTGCGGGTGCACGATGTGCGGGAAGCGGTTGAGGTGATCAAACTCCTGACCTGATTTAGTAGATTTTAGCCCGATTTATTACGCCGCATTCTCGCGGTTGCGAATGGTGCACACAAGCCTTTGCGCGGTTTTTGCCGATATTGAGGCAAATGGCTTAAAGCCAGTTTGCCATTAAACTTGCACAGCGGGCCCTTGCCATTATCCATCATTCTATCGACAGATAACCTCAAACTAATATGAAAGTATCTTTTCGCCTATTCGGTCTCATTTGGTTGGTTGTTTGGTCTTGGGTTGACCTGAAAGCCCAAGCCCCCAAAGAGGTACAGCCTTATTCTTTCAAGCGCCTGAGCCAAGAAGCCGTAAAAATCACCAAAAAGCCTGAAGCATCGGGCATTAGGGAATCCAAGGACACCACTTTTACCATTTATGGCAACGCCAGCTTGCCCATGAGTCTCTATTTTGTAAATGGGGATCAATACAATGCCCTGTTCAACCCCAACCCAACAGGCATCTATCTCAACAAGCAGCACTTTACATTTTTCTGTGATATTGAGAAATCATTCCGGCAGAACTCCAGCATTTTCTTGGAAATTAATGAATTTTCTTACCTCGGCCGAAATTACCTCAGCATGATGACCATGCGCGAAGATTGCGGGGGGCGGCAATGCAATTATCGCTGTTACAACCTGTTTGATCTGACCAATCCCAAAGCGATCTTTCAAACGTCGTTTTCCAGTATTTTCCAAGGAATGGACAGTTATGGCGATTTTAACATGGACGGGCGCATGGATTTGGTGCGGGCAGTGCCCAAAGCGCCCGAGAATGTCCAGAAGGGACTCAAGATCGAGGGCAATACTTATGTAATTACAGCGCACACCATTCTGCCCGACCGGCTGCAGCAATTGCGCAATGACCAAGGCAGTGCCAATTACATTTTTGCCAAAGGTGATGCCGAGGCCCAAGAATTTACGCTCATTCAGCATGACTGGATGATTCCCCTCAAGGACAACACTGGGGCCATTGCCAAACCGGTGTCGTATTTCCAGCCCTATGCCCCGTTTGATCCCAAAGATCAATACCTGTATGATACCAAAGGCGTTCGGATCGAGAAGAGCCGCTGGTCATTGGCCGTGCGGGACTTTACCGACCTGGAAGGAGCCCAAGCATTTATTGAGGAACTGGCGGGCCGCAATTTCAACCACGTGTTCATCATGGCCGATCAATACAGCAAAGACATTTTGTTCATTGTGTTGGTGGGCAACTACGCTGCCAAAGAACAAGCCAACGAAGACACCAAAAAACTAAAAACCTTGGGCTTTAGTGGCAAATTGCGCGACCTGCGCAGCTTGTACTAACGGCTCCCCATTTGCGCCATTGACGCGAAAAAAACCTGCCTTCATTTGCCCCACTTGCCGAGTCAACGACTTTTGCACGTGGGGCTTTCGCTTTCAGTAAACCAACAAAAAAACAGCCTTACCCATCCAACCCGCTCTTTGCCAACAGATCGGGCCGGCGCTCGCGGGTGCGGACCACGGCTTGCTGAAACCGCCACTCCTCAATATTGGCTTCGTGACCAGAAAGCAGGATTTCGGGAACCGCCCAACCCTCAAACTCCGCTGGGCGCGTGTACACGGGAGGGGCCAACAGGTCATCTTGGAAGGAATCGGTGAGGGCCGAAGTCTCGTCGGAGAGTACTCCGGGCAGTAGCCGGATGATGGCATCGGTCACAGTGGCAGCGGGCAGCTCTCCACCCGACAGCACAAAATCGCCGATGGATATTTCGCGGGTAACGAAGTGGTCGCGCACCCGTTGGTCAACGCCTTTGTAGTGCCCACAAAGAATGATCAGGTTGCCCAGCAGGGAAAGTTGATTGGCTGTTTTTTGCTCGAACCGCTCGCCGTCGGGGGTCATGTAAATCACCTCGTCATATTGGCGGCCAGCGAATAAGCCGCGCAAGCAACGGGCGATCGGTTCAATCATCATCACCATGCCCGCCCCTCCCCCAAAAGCATAGTCATCCACTTGGCGCGACTTGAAGGTCGAGTATTCCCGCAGGTCGTGAACCACAATCTCAGCCAGCCCCTTGGTTTGGGCGCGGTGCAAAATGGACTGGTTGAAAAAACTGTCCAGCAAACGTGGCAGGCAAGTGATGATATCGATGCGCATTGCCAGTGGGTTTAAGGCTGCAAATACACTTCCAGCAGGCCGCCGGGCAATTCAGTGTGGACGGTCTTGGCCTCGTGATCTATTTTTTTGATGATGTCGTCGTTGATTGGAACCATTACTTCAGTCCCTTTGTGGTCAACGGCCAGCAAATCTTGGCCCGGCAAATTGTAGATGAGCGATACTTTGCCCAGGTATCCTTCGTCCAAATCGTGGACCTCATAACCGATCAGATCGTGGTAATAGAACTGGCCTTCCACCAATTCGGGCAATTTTTCCAAGGGCAAAAACAGCTTTGTTCCTTTGAGTGGCTCGGCTTGGTCGATGTGGTTGATGTCCTCAAATTTGACCACGATTTTATTGGCCATAAACTGCACCGATTTCACCACATAGGGCACCAGTTGGCCTTTCAGCTCCAGCAAAATGGCCCCAACATCTTGGTAGAGACTTGGCTCATCCACGTCAAAAACCACTGCCAGCCGGCCATCGAGTCCGTGCGGGCGAGTAATGTAGCCTAGTTCAAAACAATCGGCCTTGGTCATTTGGGCAAAATTAAGGGTGAAAATAAAGCCAGTGGCGCAAACGTTCCGATTGCATATTTGACAAAAGGAAAGTTTGCGCCACTGTACTCGGCAACATTACGCTTGTTCTTGCTCTTCAGTAGCCGTCTCAGTGTTTTCCACGGCGGGCGCTTCTTCAACTGGTGGTTGGAGTTTCTTGCGGATGGCTTCAGCTTTGGCTTCTTTGACTTTGGTCTCTTGGGCAAGGCGGGCCTTGGCGTTGATAACCTTGGTATCGGCCAACCCCGCAACTTTGGCTTCCAAACGGGCAGATTTGCCGGCTTTCCATTCAGCCAAGCGGCTGTCGGCAGTTTCTTGGGTAATGGCCCCTTTGTTCACGCCCACTTGCAAGTGCTTGCGAAACATGATCCCCTTGTCAGACAAAATTTTCTGGGTCGTGTCAGTGGGGAGAGCGCCTTTCATCAGCCAAGAGAAGGCATTTTCTTCATTGATGGCAACAGTTGCCGGATTGGTGTTGGGATTATAGATCCCCAGTTTCTCGATGAAACGACCGTCACGCGGTGATCTCGAGTTGGCTACGACGATGTCATAAATCGGAGCTTTCTTGCGCCCCCGGCGGGCGAGTCTAATTTTTACAGACATTCTGTGTACTTGTTGTAAGACCAAACGGAACACGTCCGTCGGAATTGGAGCGCAAAAGTAAGCATTGTCCCGGAATTAGTCATGCCTCTTCTGCTGATTATTCTCTAATTTTGTTTCCAAGCCTCCATCAAGCCGCTTTTGTTCTGCTCTATGAACCTTGTTTTGATCAAATACAACGCTGGGAATACCCAATCTGTGATTTACGCCCTCAATCGCTTGGGCATTGAGCCGGTGCTGACCGATGATCCAGCAACCATTCGGGCGGCGGACAAGGTGATTTTCCCCGGAGTGGGCGAGGCCAGTACGGCTATGCACTACCTCCAGTCGCGGGGGCTGGACAAAGTAATCGCCAGCCTCACCCAGCCCACACTCGGGATTTGCATCGGCCTACAGGTCATGTGCCGCCATTCGGAAGAAAATGACACCCACGGCATGGGTATTTTTGACGTGGCCATCAAACGGTTTGTGCCTTCGCCGGCCCAGCAAGGAATATTGAAAGTGCCCCAGATCGGTTGGAACTCCCTCAAAGCATTGCAAACACCCTTGTTTGATGGTTTGACCGATGGCGAGAGCTACGTTTATTTTGTCCATAGTTTTGCCGCTGACCTGAGCCCCTATACCATCGCAGCCACGGATTACACCCACACTTTTAGTGCCGCCCTGCACAAAGACAATTTTTATGCGGTACAGTTCCACCCCGAAAAAAGCGGCAAAGTGGGCAGTCAGATTTTGGATAACTTTATCAATAAAATCCACTAACTTGGCCACTGGCACTACGCCGGGTTATATTTGTCGAAAACCAACAAATGACAGGTTTAAACCACTTTTGGATTGAAAACAGCGGCTTTATTGGTCGTGAATGTTCTTTGTCCATGGGAAAACAAACAATAAACGAACGAGCAAAACGTGTTGATTGGCAAGCAAACAACTTTAACCTATTGATTATTTGCACACAAACCCCAAGGGACCCAACCAACGATGAACCAACAACTAGCACACCTTTTTGCGGTGGCGCAAAAACCCGAGCGCCTCATCATTGGCCTGATGAGCGGCACGTCGGTTGATGGCCTAGACGTGGCACTTTGCCGTTTTCGGGGCAGTGGGATGGGGGCCCGCCCCGAACTTCTGGCGTTTTGTACCGTTCCGTATGATCTCGATTTCAAAGCCGAGATCAAATCGGTATTTGCCAAACGTGAAGCTGACCTTGAGAAAGTAACCCTGCTCAATCCGTGGATTGCCCTCAAACACGCGGAGATCATCCTTGACTGCTTACAAAAATGGCAATACTCGCCTAGGGACATTGATTTGATTGCCAGCCATGGGCAAACAATTTACCATGCGCCCCAGCGGCTGCACCACCAAGCCAAATTTGGCAACGCTACTTTGCAAATTGGCGACGGCGATCATTTGGCCGTGGCGACGGGCATCATCACGTTGAGCGATTTTCGCCAAAAACACATTGCGGCCGGGGGCGAAGGTGCGCCATTGGCCGCCTATGGCGATTTTCTCATTTTTTCCCAAGCCGGCGAAAACCGGATCATGCTCAACATGGGAGGGATTGCCAACTTTACCCATTTGCCCGGCAGCTTAAACGCCGAAGAGGTGTTTTCCACCGATGTGGGCCCGGGCAACACGCTCATGGATGCGTATATCCAAACCCATTTTCCCGGTCGCTTTTTTGATGAAAACGCCCAAGTGGCTGCTTCAGGGCAGATCGCGGAGCCGCTGCTCCGCGCCCTCAAAGATGATCCGTTTTTTGTGGCTGACTTCCCCAAAACCACTGGCCCTGAGCTGTTTAGTTTACGATACCTGCACACCGCCCAAACCCAGTCCAACACGCTGACGCTCCCAGTGGCCGATGTGATGGCCACGCTCAACCGGTTTTCGGCCGACACGATTGCCGAAGCGGTGCAACGGGCTTTTCAAGGCCGCCACAACTTTGTGATCTACATGAGTGGCGGAGGAATGCACAATCCGCTGTTGGTGAATCACTTGAAGGCCCAGCTTCCCAGTTGCCAATTCCGGGACACCAGTGCCCTGACCATCCACCCCGATGCCAAAGAAGCCGTACTTTTTGCCATACTGGCCAACGAGTGTGTAAGTGGCGGATCGGTCAACTACGGGACCGGGCGCAACGGCATCCCGAATGTATCACTGGGTAAAGTAAGCTTTCCGGGCTGATTTAGGCTCGTTCGGTGGTTACTTCGTCGAGCAATGCCGCAATTTTGCCGGTCAATAGCTGGTTGGTGTACTGATAAATCTCGTCGGTGGTTTGGCTGGGGATTATGCCCTCCGACTGGTAGCTGCGGAAATACGTCAGGAGCCGGGCCTTGATGCCCTCCAAATCTGAATGGGCCACCGCGTCACCCGCGCCCGTTTGTCGCAGAATATTATCCACATCGCTGCCGGGGGGGCCAAGGCAGATGACTGGGCGGCGCGCTGCCAAATATTCAAATAATTTGCCGGGAATCCGGCCTTGGGCATTATCGGCCTTGTTGAGCAGCAGCAGGAGCACTTGGGAATTGCACAGGGCCTTCAGGGCATCGGCCCGCTTCACTTGCTTGGCAATGCGCACCATGGGTTCCACTCGAAAATGAGCAATGGAACTTCTGATGCTTTGGTCAATCTGGCCGATCAGTTGAAGGCAAAACAAATCTTTGAAACCGGGCACTTGGCTGGCCAGTTCGGCCATGGCGGCGAAGAGTTGTTCGGGATTGCGATCGTCGCCGATCAGGCCGGGGTGGGTGAGGGTAAATTTCCAATCGGGGGCAAAATTGAGCCCCCGAAAATCATCTTCATCAAATCCCCAGGGAACGACCGATATCTTTTTGCCACCAATACTGGCCAGATCCCGTCGCCAAGTCTCACTCACGATCACCGTGCGATCAGCAGTGCGCAGGGCTTCCTGCTCTAGCCGGCGGTGTTTTTGATCGGCCCACGGAGTGAGAATGAGCCGTTGGTAATAGTCCACTTGGGTCCACGGATCTTGGAAATCGGCCACCCAAGGCAGGCCCGTAGCCTGTTTTACCCGGCAAGCAATCATGGTGTTGGTATGGGGCGGCCCATCCGAAAAAATCGCATCTACGGGATTTTTTCTGAGCCACTGGACCAAAAAACGGACCGATGGTTTGATCCACAGGGCGCGGGCGTCCGGAATAAAGAAATTACTGCGGATAATTACCGATATTTTGTGCTTTAAGGAACCTGCGTCGGTGGCCGCCACCAAGTCGTTGTTCACATTGGCTGCCGGAGCTTTGCCGGTGAACCATTTATATATCGAGTACGGCTCGATGATGGGCTGCTTGAGCACCATCATTCCGGCTGGAATGTCTTTAAAATTGCCGTCCTCATGGCCAGGATAATGGGCATCTTTGGCGGTATAGACGATCGGCTCCCAGCCAAATTGCCGTAGATACTTCGCGATTTTGAGGCAGCGCAACACGCCAATCCCGCCACTGGGAGGCCAATAATAGGAAATGATGAGGACTTTTTTGGGCATGTTCGGTAATTTTCTTGGGGTTACAAGTCCGGTCCAATAAAAATATCGGCCAGCCAAGTGCTGATCAACAAAAAATGGCCCATCCCATCCACGCTGGGGCAGTGCTTAATACGGCCGGATTTTTTCTTGATAATCTTTGATGGCTTGGGCCACGATCTGGTGAGCGATTTCCACATCCTCAAAATCCTCGACAATCACCGACTTTTTTTCCAACTTTTTATAGTCTTCAAAAAAACTTTTGAGCTCTTGGATCGTGTGGGGAGGCAATTCTTTGATGCTGCTCAAATGGCTAAAACTCACGTCATTGGCCGCTACGGCAATGATTTTGTCGTCGGCCGCTCCGTTGTCCAGCATCCGCATCACTCCAATCACTTTGGCTTCCACCACGCAGAGTGGCTGCAAATCGATGAGCGACATGACCAAAATATCCAACGGATCGCCGTCGTCACAATACGTGCGGGGGATAAAACCATAGTTGGTGGGGTAATAGACCGACGAGTAAAGCACCCGATCCAAGCGCAAAAGGCCCGAATCTTTGTCGAGTTCATATTTGGCCCGCGATCCTTTGGGGATCTCAATGATGGATTGTACCACTTCGGGATAGCGTTTGCCAATGCTGACATTGTGCCAAGGGTTCATCATAGTATTTGGATAAGTGAAATAGTGAAAACAAGCTTAGGTATTGCAATGGCCAAAGGTACTACAAATCGGCGCAGACTTTCGCTCCGAGAATCGGTTAACAAAATGTACTTGGTCATCAGATTAGGGTGAACAAAGGGCAGCCCGACGGCTCAGCCCGCACTGTTCAGATCTGGTGGTAATTTTTATATTCGAATGGGCGGATTCCGGTCAGTTTTTCCCAGCGATAGAGCAGCCAGTCCCGGGGCCGCATTTTTCGTTGGCCTTCGGCAAAATCGAGCTCCCAATCGGCGGCAGCCACTCGCTGCTGCATGGTCGCGGGGTGGGTGCCCACAAAGCGCACCACCGAATCAATGGCCGAATAGTCGTACAAATCGCCGGTACTCACATTTTTTTTCACCCATTCGTCGGAGTGCCAAAGCTTATGAAAGGTTTTTTGCTTTTCTTGTTGATAATAAGGGTCTTTCACCCACCCATAATGATAAATGTGAGCATCAATCAATTTGACCTTGAGTTTTTGACCGTTGCGACGAAAGCCCTGGGCATCGCGGTAAGAGTGGATTTGGGGGTCATTGCGAACGATCCTAATTTCATGGCGATACCACCGGCGCGAGTCGCCCACGTAGGCGTAGCTGCCATAAAAGTGGGTATAGGGAAACAGTAAGCCCTCCACTTGGGGCTGATCGCGGTATTGATCGGCGGCCTGACGGATGCCTGCCAAGTATTTTTCGTGAACAACCTCGTCGGCTTGGAGGTAAAAGCCCCAGTCAGCAGAGGGGGCAATGGCTGCAAACGCTTTATCGGTCTCAATGGCCAGTACGCGGCCGCCCTCGCGCAGGCGATCATCCCACTGGGAATGGAGAATGCGGATCTTGGGCGAGCCGATGGATTGGATCAACCCCAGTGTATCGTCCTCCGAATCGCCCAAGCAAACCACAAACTCATCGCAAAGGGGCAAAATGGACGTGATCGACTCAACCACTGGATAGTCGTACTTGAGCGCGTTCCTCACTATGGTGAATCCGCTGATTTTGGCCTGGGTCATGGGCAAATTTCCAAACTTTTGGGCGATTATCCCAAAGGGCAGGGCGTTTTTTGGCTAGTCGGTGATTGTCCGTCCTGATCATCCCCGATTACCAAATCACGACCAAGAGGAGACCGGAAAGTTGTGGGGCCATGATGGGCGTACTTGTGTAGAACAGATCCCAAGCTGACTGGGCGACCAGAAACTAAGCAAATTTCTGAAAATCAAGGGTTTCAACCACTTCAGTCAACCCAAACATCTTAATTTTAGCAATGAACCAAGTTCAGTATTTTCCGTTATGTCTTCCCGGATTGCCGCCAACCAACTGCTACAATAAAAATTAGTCAATTGGGCTTCTTGGTTTCCCGTATAACCACACGCTGGCTTTTTCGCTGGTGTCAAAGAATTGGGTTTCCAAGGCATCCTTAGCGGCCGATTCGGCAAAGGTTAGTTCAAGGGACAGCATTGCAAAAAAATCATCTGGAATGACAACAGCAATTTTTCTCACCCCAGCTTGCACATAACGCGGCACAATGACCTCATCGTGCCAACTTTGCATCTCCACCGTCATCACTGAATGGCCCAGCCGGGAATCCACCATAAAAGTGCCCGGGCGGTGTTCTTCCACCAGTTCAGCCCACTTTTCCAAATACAACCTCAAATCTGCTTCTTGTAAATCTTGCTGATTCAGCCATTTGACTACCATTGTTTTGGGGTTATTGCTAACATACACCTGCCAGTAATAATCTTCCAGAATAAGTGTGCCGTTCATGGGGCAGAAAAGAATATGGCTTTCGCCTTAGAGATAACTCGCTACACCAATTTGTCCAATTCTAAACCTGTGTTTCCCTGAAAATCAAGGGTTTCAACCACTTCAGTCAACCCAAACATCTTAATTTTAGCAATGAACCGGGTGTGGTGCTTTCCGTTATGCCTTCCCAGAATGCCCCCACCCAACTACTACCATAAAAACTAGTAAATGGGGCTTTTTGGTTTCCCGTATAACCACACGCAGGCTTTTTCGCTGGTGTCAAAGAATTGGGTTTCCAAGGCATCCATGGCGGCCGATTCGGTAAAGGTCAATTCAATTGATATTATTGCAAAAAAATCATCAGGAATAACAAAAGCGATTTTTCTCACCCCAGCTTGCACATAGCGCGGCACGATGACCTCATCGTGCCAACTTTGCAACTCCAGCGTCATCACTGAATGGCCCAGCCGAGAATCCACCATAAAACTGTCCGGTTGGTGTTCTTCCACCAGTGCAGCCCACTTTTCTAAATACAATTTCAAATCCGCCTCTTGCAAATCAGGCTGGTTCAGCCATTTGGCTGCCATTGTTTTAGGGTTATTGCTAGCATACACTTGCCAGTAATAGTCTTCCAGAATAAGTGTGCTGTTCATACAGTAGAAAGAATGGCTTTGGAGATAATTCGCTACACTAATTTGTTCAATTCCAAGCCTGTATTTTTACCTATACTGTGCAAAAGTGCTAAGGCCAAGGGCGGCAACCGGTTCATCGTTCAAAGAGCCCATTCTTCAAAAAACTATTGATAATCAACAGATTAAAGGTCTATTTTTCGTAGGTGACCTCGATTGGGAATTGCTCGTTGATAATGCCGACGGAGCGGCAGGCCGACCGGGACAATTTGACCATCACTTTCTTCTCGGAGTCAAGGTCGGGGAGCTTGCCAATTACCTTGGCAAAAACCACTGCTCCAGAACTGGGATTGTACACCCGCAATACCGAACCAATGGGAGCTTTGCGGTGCAGGGCCACCATCATGGGCACATTTGCCCCGGAGATCATCTGGCCCATGCCCTTTTCGCGCACAAAAATGCCTGAACCTTTGGGGGCTTCCAAAGTGGCACTGGCTACCCTGGCCGCCTCGGAGAGTGCCAGTTTTTGATTAACCTGTAACAGGTTGCTTTTCAACTGGTTCCAGGTCATCAGATCCCCCAGTTTCAGCCCGTAGCGCACCGCAATTTTTGATAGGGTTTCCCCTTCTTGTACAATGTGCTGCCCACTAGCCGGAATGGCCATGGCTGCTAGGCTGGCGGGCAAAAAATGGGGGGAGGTGACTGCCAGTTTGGTGAAGGGGGCGGCGCTCATGGCCGGGGCGGCTTTTTTTTGATCAATGACCCAGATCGCCTGCCCCTCCCGAATGTTATCGGCATTTTTGAGCTTGTTCAACCGCAGCAAATCAGCGGTTCGCATCCCGAACTTGGCCGCAATACCGCTCATGGTTTCGCCGTATTTGATCTTGTAAGATTGTTTGCGTTTGTCCTCATCGTCATTGGGGCTGGGCTGGCCACCAACAACGACTTGCCAGAATTTCGGCTTGGCCGATCCGTTGGCCAAGACAAAATTTGCTTGACCAAACAGCAAGGTTAAAATAACATAAAGCGGGAATAGGATAGTGTGTTTCATAGTCCATGATCGATGCGATCGCTAAATTAAATTCTTTTCTAAGTATTTGCAAATAAATCTTTTAAACTTTTCATCTTCAATTAAAACTATAAGTAAATCAGGCGATTGGACTGTAGTCAAATCGCCTGATTTTGCCCCTGCCCTTTAGCGTTCTGTGCCACGTGGCCATGCGCTAATCCGAACTTTTGGCGTAACTTACAGTTAGAGAACAAAATACCATTGTGTTCTATGCCATTGATCGAGCAATCATTTGCGGTGCAATACCACTACCGCACCTATTTTACCGAAGGGCTGTTTCAACCCCAAAACCCTTTGCTGCGCGATGTGCTGGCCGCCATTCCCAGCCAAAACGGCCCTCGCAAGTGCCTGTTTGTGGTCGATGGTGGGGTGGCGGAGGCGCACCCTTCGCTTAGTGGCCATATTGCCCACTACACAGCCCACTTTGCCGAGGTGATGGACCAGCGCGGCGACGCATTGCTGGTGCCCGGGGGTGAGGCTTGCAAAAACGACACTACCCAACTCAACCGGGTACTCACTGCCATCCACGAACGCGGCATTTGCCGCCATTCGTACGTGATCGCCATTGGGGGCGGGGCAGTGTTGGACATGGTGGGGTTTGCCGCTGCCATTGCCCACCGGGGGGTGCGCCTGATCCGCGTGCCCACGACCGTCCTAGCCCAAAACGACTCGGGGGTGGGGGTCAAAACCAGTTTCAATTTTTTTGGCAAGAAAAACTTCTTGGGCACTTTTCAGCCGCCAGTAGCGGTGTTGAACGACTGGCAGTTCCTCACCACCCTGAGCGACCGCGATTGGCGGTCGGGCATTGCCGAAGCCATTAAAGTGGCCTTGATCCAAGACAAAGCATTTTTTGACCAAATAGTGCACGACCGCGGCCAACTCAATGCCCGTGACCTGCCCACGATGAACCGCCAAATTTATCGTTGTGCCCAATTGCACATCCGGCACATCGCCAATCGGGATCCGTTTGAATCTGGTTCCTCGCGCCCCTTGGATTTTGGCCATTGGGCGGCCCACAAGCTGGAGCAACTGACCCACCACCAGCTCCGGCACGGTGAAGCCGTGGCCATCGGGATAGCCCTGGATGTCACCTATTCGTGGCTGGCCAACCGGATTGCCGAGGCCGAATGGCAGCAGGTGATCAACTTGATCAGTGGCTTGGGCTTCGACCTGTTTGTGCCCGAGCTGGCCCAGCAATTGGCCCAGCCCGACCATCCCGACTGCGTGCTCAGTGGCCTGCAAGAGTTCCGCGAGCACCTCGGCGGCCAACTGACCATTATGTTGCTGGACACACTGGGGCAAGGGGTGGAGGTGCACGACATGGATTTGGCCCTTTTGCGCCGCGCCATTACTATTTTGCAAACCGAGCAAGCGGCCCTGCGCCGGTCTAGCCTATTGATCGAGGCTTGAGCCAGTTTTATTCAAGCGAATTGACCAGATCATCCCCTCTATTGCGAATCACTGAAAACAACTAAATGGCTGACAGCTATCACTTATGCGCGTTTTAAAGCTGACCTTGGCCCAACAACTGGCGATTTTTTGTGTGGGATTGCTCGTGGTAGGCGTTGTCTTGGAGCGGCAGCGGCCCGCATTGCCCAAGCGGGAAGCGGCCACGTTCCTGGATTCGGCATTGATCCGGCTGGTTCCCGATAGCCTGATCACCGCTGTTGAGCCGAAAACTGTGGCCTTTGGCAAATCGCGGCGGCTGCGGCGCAAGCAGCGGATCTATGACGAAGGCGGCCGATCGGCGTACCGAGTGCTGCTCACCGGCGACTCAATGGGCGACGGCCTTTACCTTGCCTGGCGCAAGGATCGGAAAAAAGGGCAGTACGATCTCCGTTATGCCCCTTGGTACGGCTCTTCGTCCCAAGACTGGGGCACCACCACCCATTTGGAAGCCCTCATTGCCGACTACAAGCCCTCATTGGTTATTTTTTCCCTTGGATCCAATGACTTGCTAAACCATAAAGTAAAACAGAGCGGCAGGTACATTGCAGAAATTGTGCGGCAACTGGGCAAAACGCCCTACGTATGGATTGGCCCGCCCAATTGGCAAACTGACACGGGGATCAACAACTTGATTGTAAAGTATGTGGGTAAGCACTACTTTTTCATTTCCAAGGATCTCACTTTGGCCCGCCAGCCCGACGGCATCCATGTCAGTTTTGAGGGATCGGAAATTTGGGCCGACACGATCAACCGCTGGATGGATCGCAACCCGCACTATTCATTCTCATTGACTGGCCGCCGCATGGCCAAGGGCTATTCGGCGGCCAGTGCGCGCTAGCTGGCTGAGAACTAGGCGACCGTCCTTACCCTTCTACTACGTTGCGAAAGGGCTTGGTAAACGGGGGCTCGATCTGGCGCCAAATGTAGGGTGCATAGTCTTTGCCGTCCAACATGGCAAACAGCACCCGGTGGTGCGGCAGGGTCAGGAAATAGGCCGCAGTGGTTTTGCGGTCGCCCAAGTCGCGGAAATGGGCGCGGCACTCGGCCTCGATGGCAGCGTACTGGGCCAGTAAATCGGCACGGGTAGCCCTCATCCAACCATAAAACTCATCGGGCACGCGATGGAGCATCTCCTCAATGTTATGGCCAAAACGCAAGGCCTCCCAAATGGTTTTGGACGATACTTGGGTCAGGAGCCGATGCAAGCGCAGGTATTCCTCAAATTTGATCTTCACCCGGAAATCATTGGCAAACTTGACCACAAAACCTTCGCGGTTGTCTTCGGCCAGGGATTTGAGGGTTTGGTAGTCACCCACTCCGTTGTAGCGTTTGGCCACCGGAAAGCCGATTTGGGGCAGGGGCTGGTCGGCCCCAGTGGCCATGTCGATCACGGCCAACAGCACCAAATCTTCGCGATCGCCATAGTCCACCACTATCCGGTTGGTGGGGTAAATGATCTCAAACAAATAGGTATGCGCCGGGTCCAGGTGCGCCAACACGTGGGCATAGCGGGCGTACAGGCAGCGAGTGGCCCACACCGCCTGTTCGGAGGTGAACGATCCCCGGCTGGCCAGTTGGGGCTGGCCGTCCAGCCAATAGAGAATGCCGAGTGAGCCGTCGAGCTTCTCAAAAACCTCAAAATCACCGATGGGCAGATCGCCGGGCGGGTGTTCTTCCAAATTGAAAAACTTGGCAAACGGCCGGGCCACCACTTCCCCTTGCCCATCGAGGATCAAGCCCCGGCAAGCCAAAGTGATGGGGTTCCACGCCCGCTGGAACTGGGTGAGTGGCGTATAATTGTAAATGAACAAATCGGCCTCTGGGTGTTTTTGCACCATGATGAGTTTATCGGCCAATTGTTGCTGCAACTCTACGGGAGAAAATAACATTTTGTCTAAAAAAGCCCTTTTCGTTTCTTTTTGGCAGTTTTTTTAGCGGGGGCCGATTTCTTTTTGCTGCCTTTCTTCTGCTGCTCAAATTCTGCTTTTTCCCTGCGGAGTTGTTCCTCGATTTCTTGGCGCCGCTGGATCTTGCGCTCCTTGCGCACTTGGTCTTGGCCAAGATCCACATAGTTGAGAGGAACATATACCGCTACTTTTACCCGGAACACATTGTCCTTGCTGCCCGTTCCCAGTTGGCCAATATTGTCCAAATAAGCAGTGCGGGGGTTGAGCCAGTTGGCCTCCAGGCCCACGCCAAAATCGTTGGGGAAAAAATAGACCGCGCCAAAACCGGTGGGCAGTACCAACGCCGTATTGGGCAGCGTCTCCTCCAAGGCCCGCGTTTGGGGAGCAGTGGCCAAGTCGTTGCCCCGGTCGTCGCGGACGGTGAACCGGGCAAAACCAAAGCCTTGGCTTACATATACTTGGTAGTTGGCCGTCTTTAAAATGTTGAAATGCAGGTTAAAACTTGCATTGGCAAATTGGGTGGCAAAAAAACGGTTGGGCAGTCCATCGGGCGAGCTGAAGCCGAGAAAGTTGCCCGTGATGCGGCCCACGTTAAAATCGAGGACAGGGTTCACCCAGCGGTTTCTGGACCACTGAACGGAGAAGTTGAACAAGGCGGACCATTTTTGGTAATTGCCCAGTTCGCCTTTATAGGCGGCCGGGCCAGTGCCGCCCGTCAAATAGAGGTTGACCGTGCGCCGATTGGGCGCGGGCGATTGGGCCAGCGCACCACAACCGAGGAGCAGGCAGCAAAGGATGGGTAACAATTTCATAACGTTGACGGGAGATGGGTTACAGAACCACTCATTTCCTTCAAAAAGTGCCAGAATCGAGCCAATATTGCGATTGGTTGAACACCCCGAGGGGCCGCCCCCGGAGTTTGTGGCCGATGAGTGGCGTATTTCGTGATTTTGAACGAAAATCTTTCGCCGACACCACCCATTCTAGGTCGGGGTGGAACAGGGTGAGGTTGGCCCTTTCCCCAAGCCGGATCTGGGGCTGCGGCAAGCGCAAGATCTGGCGCGGGTGGCTGGTAAGGGTGGCCAGCAAGGCATCCAATGACAGTTCACCGAAAGTATTGGCCACCGCAAAAGAGGTTTCCAGGTTGATCATCCCAAACTCGGCCAGATCAAATTCCAGCTTTTTGCCCTCTTCGTCCTGGGGCTGGTGGGCCGATACCACCACATCAATGGTGCCGTCGGCCAGGCCCGCCCGCAGCGCAGCCCGGTCGGCCGCAGTGCGCAAGGGCGGCTTGGTTTTGAGGTGGGTGTCAAACTCGGCCAGATCTTCGTCCGTAAAAGCCAAATGATAAGAAGCCACGTCGCAGGTCACATCCAGTCCTTTGGCTTTGGCCTCGCGCACCAAGGCCAGCGAAGCCATCGCCGAAATGCCGGCTACGTGCAGCCGGCCACCCGTATACTCGAGCAGTTGCAGGTCACGCCGCAGGCCCATCTCCTCGGCCAGGGCGGGCATTCCGGGCAGGCCCAATAGCGTACTAGCGAGGCCCTCGTGCATGGTTCCGTGCTGGGTGAGCGATTTTTCATCCGGCATGTTGATGAGCAAACCGCCAAACTGTTTGAGGTAATAAAATAATTTGAGAACAAGACTTGTCTTAAAAATTGGCAAGTAGCCATCAGAAAAAGCGACAGCCCCGGCATGGTGCAGGTCCAGCAGTTCGCTCATCTCCTCCCCGGCCAAATCGGCGGAAGCGGCCCCGATCACGTGGAGGGCCACCGGCGAACGAGCGGATCTGGCCCGCACGTAGGCCAACGCTTCTTTGGTCTGGAGGGGGGGGTGGGTGTTGGGCAGGAGGCCCACCCCCGTGAAACCACCCACCGCAGCGGCGGCACAGCCCGAGGCCAGATCCTCTTTGTGCTCTTGGCCTGGTTCGCCAAAACCGGCCCGCAGATCGAACCACCCCGGCGATAAGCACAGCTCGCCCCGGCCATCAATGATCCGGGCGGTCGGGCTATCAATCGGAGCTTCGCTCATTTGGGTGATGAAACCATTGGTAATCAACAAGTTTTGTACTGATCTATGCAAGGGCGAACTCGCATCCAGCAGGCGGACTTGCTTGAGCAAAAAGGTATCCATTCGGGGAAAATGAAAATTTGATTTGGCAAAAATAGGACAAGAATAAAATGATATGCAGATTTGACCCTTGAGATTTTTTTCTTTGCCCAAAAATGGCTAACTTTTCACCCAAATTATCCACCATCGTGAGTGATGTTTTTTTTACTTTTTGCCAACCAACGCTCAGTCAGTGGCTCCGATTTTACTTCCATGGCCCAAGTTCCGAGTAGGCTTATGCTAAACAAATAACAAACCTAAACATTGACACTAAACGTATGAAACTAATGATTCGGGCAGCCTGTGTGGCTGGGGCCGTGCTGCTGGCCGTAGCTTGTGGCAAATTTGGCCGCAATGCGATTGGCATTTCGCAAAAAAACTTTGCCGAAGAGATCGAGGTTCGGCAAAACCTGATTTTTACATTTGACAAGAATATAGTGGCCGATTCGGCGGTTGACAAATGGTCTGAAACACCCTACATTGAATTTGTACCCGCTGTGAAAGGAAAGTACCGCTGGTCGGCCAGCAATGAACTGGTATTTTCTCCCGAGGCCGGGTTCAAGCCCAGCACGGATTACAAGGCCAAACTATCTGACAAGATCCTGAAAGAATCGACCGAAAAGTTGTCGTTTGGGGACGAAGCCAATTTTACTTTTCATACCCCCTACCTCAACTTTGCCGGGGCCGATGTGTTTTGGGTGATGAACCAGCAAAACCAGCCCGAAGTACGGCTCAACCTTAACTTTAACTACCCGGTCAATCCCGAGGAAGTGGCCAAACTGACCAAGATCAACATTGATGGCACGGCGGCCAATTTCCGGGTAAATGGCTCAGAAACCGCCCAAGTGATCCAGTTGGCCGTGCCCCAGGAAGCTTCGCGCAGCTTCGATGCCAAAGCGGTCGTGCTCAAACTTGGGTCGGGCCTCAAAACCCCGGGCAGCGAGTATTCGGCCAAGGATCTGACCTTTGAAACCGCCATCCCCGACAAAAACGATTTCCGGATCCTCTCAGCCGAGGCGGAATATGACAGCGAAGAGCCGTTTATCCACGTTTACACCAATCAGACGGTCGGATCCAAGACCGATGACCTCAAGAAGTTGATTTCGTTTACGCCCGCCATCAATTTTACGGTTGAGGCATTGGAATATGGATTCAAGGTGAGCGGCCAGTTTAGCACCGAGCAGGCCTATAAATTGACCGTGAACCGCAATTTGAAAGGCATTTTTGGCGGCACGCTCAAATCTGATTCGGAGCATACCATGGCTTTTGGCGAGGTGCAGCCCACCATTCAGTTTACGGCCAAAAAAGCCATTTACCTGAGCAACAAGGGCAACAAGAACATCGGAATGCGGATCTTGAGCATCCCCAAAGTGAACATCAAGGTTTACAAAGTGTATCAAAACAATTTATTGGCCTACCTGCGCGAGTCGGGCGAGCTGAATGCTTCACTCTACGAAGAGGAATATTATGAGGGTGGCTATTTCTACGGTGATTTTGCCAATTTTGGCGATTTGATCTACGAAAAAGATTACATCACCACTGACTTGAAAAAAGCCGAAGGGGCCTACCTGTTCAATCTCAACATCCCGGACAACCGGCCATTCAAAGGGATTTATGTGGTTCAGGTGCAATCACTGACCGATCAGTGGGTGCGGGCCAGCAAAGTCGTGTCCCTCTCAGATGTGGGCCTGATCGCCAAGCAAGGGAGCAACGAAGTGCTGGTGTTTGCCAATTCCATTCTGACCGCCCAACCGCTCTCGGGGATCGATGTCACCCTGGTGAGCACCAACAACCAAGATGTTTATACCCTTAAAACCGATGCCAGTGGGGTTGCCCGTTTTGCCGATATTGACAAAAAAGCACCCGGTTTCCGTGTGGGCATGATCACTGCCTTGCAGGGAGAAGACTTCAATTACATGCACTTCACCCAAACCGAGGTGAGCACCAGCCGGTATGAAGTAGGCGGCCTGCGCGAGAATGAAACGGGCCTACAAGCTTTCATCTATGGCGACCGCGACCTGTACCGCCCCGATGAAACCATGTACATCAAAACCGTGGTGCGTGATCAGGCTTGGAACACGGTCAAGGGGTTGCCAATCAAACTAAAGATCATGCTGCCAAATGGCAAAGCTTTTTTGAACAAAAAAGGGGTTTTGTCGGCCCAAGGTACTTTTGAAGCCAGCGTCAAGATTCCCACCTCAACGGTTACTGGGGCCTATACTGTGGAAATATACTCGGCCAACGATGTATTGCTCAACTCCAAGAACATCAACGTGGAAGAATTTGTGCCCGACCGCATCAAGGTCAACACCAGCTTGGACAAGGAAGTGGCCAATATCGGCAGCGCGGTTAAATTTTCAGCACAAGCCCTCAATATGTTCGGCCCGCCCGCCCGCAACCGCAAGTGGGAAACCGAACTGTCATTGACCCGCAAAGAGGTGTTTTTCAAGGACTTGCCAGATTTTATGTTCAGCCTCACCGGGCGCAGTGACATCAGCTTCGAGAGCGAACTCCACAACGGCACTACCGATGAAGAGGGCCGATTTACAGTGAACATGGAAATCCCCAATACGTACAAAAATGTGGGGCTATTGGAAGGGAAAATTTATAGTACTGTATTTGACGAATCGGGCCGGGCCGTCAACCGACTCAACCGTTTCGACATCCTGACCCAGCCCGCGCTATTTGGGATCGGCAAATTTGACTATTATGTCGATTTGCGCAGCAGCATCAACCTCCCCCTGATCGCCGTCAACCACAAGGGCCAAGTGGCCAGCAATGCCAAAGCACGCATCCAAGTGGTGCGTTACGAATGGCAGAATGTACTGGAGCGCGATACGTACTCCAACAACTATCGCTACGTATCGCAGAAGAAAGAGAACATCATGGTGGATAAAGTCCTCACCATCTCAGGCCGCACTTCCTCCTATCCCTTCGTGCCCAACATTGCGGGGGAGTATGAAGTGCGGCTGATGCCCGAAAATACCGATGGCAGTTCTTACGTGGGCCGCACGTTCTCGGCCTATGAGTGGGGCGCGGCCCAGAGCACCAGCTTTGAGGTGAATCGCGAAGGCCAAGTGGACATTGAGTTTAACAAGGACAGCTACAACACCGGCGACGAGGCTGAGCTGTTGTTCAAAACCCCATTCAAGGGCCGTCTATTGGTGACCGTGGAGCGCAACAAGGTTTTTGACCATTTTGTGCTGGAAACCGACAACAAGACTGCTACCCTCAAATTGCCGATCAAAAAAGAATACTTGCCCAATATTTACGTAGCGGCCACCCTGATCAAGGCGATGGACAACTCGGCAATCCCCCTCACGGTGGCCCACGGATACCGCAACCTGCGCGTGGATGGCACCGAACACCAGATCAAACTGGCGATCAAAGCCCCCCAAAACAGCCGGGCCAATGCCAAGCAGGAAATAGTGGTGCAAACTGACCGCGCTCAGTCGGAAGTGGAAGTGACCGTGGCCGTAGTGGACGAAGGCATTTTGATCCTCAAAAACTACAATACGCCCGATCCTTATGGCTTCTTTTTCCAACAGCGGGCTTTGGAAGTGAGCAGCTTTGACCTCTACCCCCGCCTGTTCCCCGAACTCAAACCGATGTCGCGCAATTACGGGGCCGACGGCTACAACATGGGCAAACGCCTGAACCCATTGGCCAACAAGCGGATCAAACCGCTGGCCTTCTGGAGCGGAACCCTAAAAACAGATGCCAACGGCACCGCCCGCTATACGGTCAACCTGCCCCAATTCTCGGGCGAAGTGCGGATCATGGCGGTGGCGGTCAAGGATGGGGCCTTTGGCTCGGCCGAAGCCCACATGAAAATCGCCGACCCGATGGTAGTGAGCACCTCCCTGCCACTGTTCATGTCGCCTGGCGACGAAGTGCTGGTGCCAGTCACCCTGACCAACACCACCGCCAAAAATGCCGAGGTAACGGCCAAGATCACCGTGACCGGGGCCTTGGAACTGACCGGCGATGCGGCCCAAACCGTGGGCGTGTCGGCCAATGGCGAGCAGCAGGTGCTGTTCCGGGCCAAAGCCAAAAACCAGATCGGCACCGCAGCGGTGAAGATTGAAGTCAACGCCTTGGGTGAAAAATTCACCGAAACGGTCGATCTCACCGTGCGGCCCAGCACCTCGCTGCTCAAATCCAGTGGCACAGGAATGGTTGAAGCCGGCAAATCGGCCAACGTAGACTTGGCCAAAGACTACTTGACCTCCTCGGTGGAGGCCAAGCTGATCGTGAGTCGATCCCCAGCCGTAGAGTTGAGCCGCGAAATGGCCTACCTCGTCCGCTATCCCTATGGCTGCGTGGAACAAACCACCTCAACCGCTTTCCCCCAATTGTATTTGGCCGAGTTGATGCCCGCTGTTTCGGATGGCAACACAATGGGCATCCGCAATGCCACGGCAAATGTCCAAGAAGCCATCCGCCGGCTCCAAACCATGCAACTCTACAACGGTGGCCTGAGCTATTGGCAAGGTGGTACCGAGGAAACTTGGTGGGGCAGCGTTTATGCCGCCCATTTCTTGATCGAGGCCCGGAAAGCCGGCTACGATGTGGAAGCGGGCTTTCTGGACAATCTGATGGGCTATTTGGTGAGCAAAGTGAAGAAAAAAAGCACCGAAGAATACTATTATTTTGATGCCACCGACGTGCGCAAGCTGCGCCGGATTGCCCCCAAAGAGACCTTTTATTCGCTCTATGTGTTGGGCATTGCGGGCCGACCAGATGCTTCTACCATGAACTACTACAAGAGCAACCAACAATTGCTGGCCTTGGATTCCAAATACCTGCTCGCGGCCACTTACCTGCTCATGGGCGACCGGCCCTCTTACCAGCGCCTATTGCCCGCTGGGTTCACGGGCGAACGCTCCCAGACTGCATTGGGGGGTAGTTTTTACTCGTTCATCCGCGATGAGGCCATTGCCCTCAATGCCTTGATCGAGGCCGATCCCCAAAGCAACCAAATCGGGATCATGGCGCGCCACTTGAGCCAGCAACTCCGGCAAAGCCGCTATTACAATACCCAAGAAGCGGCGTTCAGCCTCTTGGCATTGGGCAAATTGGCCAAAAAAGCGAATGCTTCGCCGGGTACGGCCACCATCTACGCCGATGGCAAAAAAGTGGCCGACCTCAATGGGGCCAGCTTAACGTTGGGCAAAGAAGTGGCAGGCAAAAAAGTCAAAATTGATGTGGCCGGTGGCCCCCTTTATTATTTCTGGGAAATGGAAGGGTTGAACACCACTGGTGCCTATGTGGAAGAGGACAACTTCTTGCGGGTGCGCCGCGAATACTACGACCGCCGGGGTGCACGCCTAAACACTTCTACCTTTGCCCAGAACGATCTGGTGGTGGTGAAACTGACCCTCCAAAGTACGGGGGGCACGGTGCCAAACGTCGTGATCACCGACATGCTGCCCGCCGGGCTAGAAGTGGAAAACCCGCGCATCAGCGTGATCCCGGGCATGGATTGGATCAAGGGCGCGGCCAACCCCGAACATTTTGATTTCCGCGATGACCGGGTGAACCTGTTTGCCACCGCCACCCCCGAAACCAAGAGCTTCTACTATGTGTGCCGGGCAGTTACCCGGGGCACGTTCCGGCTTGGGCCAGTTTCTGCCGATGCCATGTACAATGGAGAATACCACTCTTACCACGGAGCCGGCAGCGTAACGGTGCAATAACGGTTTGGACGGAGGCCCGACCAGGGTTGAAAATCAACAAGGGATGAAACTTCGACGAAGTTTCATCCCTTGTTTTTGGGCAAGCGACTTGAAATGGGACAGAAAAAAGCACCACAAACGTGGTTTCGGGCGGTGATACGCCTACTTTACGGACTTGAAATCTTCAGGTTTGCTATAAAAACGTTTTGAGCGCACAGCTATCGCCTAACTCTACAGGTAACAGGCACGTGTTGTTGGTGCGCTACGCTAACACCAACAACGATGAAAATTCATTCTTTGAAAATATCTTCCCAAGTTATGGTAACATTATTTTTACCTTGATTGGTAATAGCTTGTATCTGAATACCATTTTTTGCCATTATAAAATTGTAAGTCAAATCAGGCTCTCCTATTAATTCATCAAGAGTCTTTATACTTGGCATCCCTTGTCTACTTTTTTCAAAAGTGGCTAGCAACAACACTATACCATAAGTTGAATAAATATTTATAAAATTATCTCTACTCATAATTTCAATAGGTGCTGAAGCTGAAATCTTTATTTGTGATGTCGTTCCCTTTGGAAACGTCAAATACATAAATTCATTTGTTACAAACTTTCCATTTTCAATTTTGACAATTTCTTTTTTTAATTTAGATGAAAAAT
>JAYUVL010000343.1:0-3030 GCA_043754075.1 Cytophagales bacterium
ATTTTGGCCCCAAGCTTGTCCACGGCTTTTCTTACTACATATAAACCCAACCCGTTGCCGTGGGTAGCGGCTTCTGATCCCCGGAAGTACATTTCAAAAATCCGGGTGAAGTATTCCCTGGCGATGCCAACGCCGTTGTCAGATACCTTGATCGAGAGCGTTTTGCCATTTTTGAGGACCGAGATTTTCAAGAAAGCATCCAACCGCTCCCTTTGGCTAAAAAAGATGCTGTTTTCGATCAAGTTGCGCAGGATTACTTCCAGCAAGATGGGCACCGTGTGCACTTTGGTATTGCCCACATCGCTCACCCAATGCAAGTTGGGGTAGAGGGCGAGGGTCTCAGCATATTCTGCCCTCATTTGCTTGACAAGGGTACTGAGCACCACTTCGCTGGTCTCAAGCGAGCAGTCATACACTTGGTGCAGCATGATGTATTTGTTTACCATTCGGTCCATGCTCTTGGCCGAAGTATTGACCATGTCGAAAAGATCCATCACGTCAGGGTCTTGCACGGATAGTTTGGCCACTTCGTGCAAACCCAGCAGGGAGGTGAGCGGGCGGCGCATGTCATGGGAGGCCCGGTACAAGAAACTGTCCAGTTCTTTGGTTACTATTTCGTTGGTTATCAACTGTTTAATCAATTCATCTTGGGCTTCACGCTTTTCGGTCTCGTTGCTCCTGATCTTGAAACTGATGCCCACAAAATAAAGGAGGGTCTCGACCATCATCGTGATTTGGATCAAGTAGGCACTGGTGGAGCCAAGAAAATAATTGGAAAAAAGGCTGTATAAAATCCCAGCGTGGGTAAAGAGCGTGCTGACCATGACATAATACCGCAAGTTGCTCCGCAGTTGGGTAAAGGGGAGGAGCAGTACCAAGAAAAAGACAGATTGGATTGCTTGCACAATCTGGTGGATCACCACGATGGAGGCAAGGTCACGGGTAAGGAAGTTCCAGATCAGCATGACCAGCATTTCGGTCAGGAAAAAAGCAATGGCAGCCATGATTATTTTGTCCCAAATGGGCAAATGCTTGGGCAGATCCAGAAAATAGCGTTTGAACAGAAGATCCAAAATATGGATCAAGCTCGTTGTCAAAATATAGAGATAGGGGTACAGATCGCCGTTGATGTTGGTCCACTCGAACAGGATTCCATAAAAGCTGGCGATATAAATGCTCTGGGCAAAGGCATGGAGGCCATAGTAGAGGGAGGCCCGATCACGAATGAGCAGAAAAACGAAGATGTTGTAAATGAGCGACATCCACAAAATGCCCTGAAAAATTCCTTGGGCCAAATTGCGGGCTTGGATCCCTTGCTCCCAGAGGTGGATGCTGGCCAAGCGCAGGTTGAACGTTGGGCTTTTTTGATCAACGTTCCAGATTTTGATGTAAAGTGTAACCGTTTGATTTTGATACAACAGCACGTTGATTTTGGATTCGTGCGGATTGGCCCGCACTAGACTGTCATGTTGGGAAAGCGGAGTATAAAGTCCGGTCTGGTGAACTTCATAAGCGTTGCTGCCGTGATCTTGCCGCTCCAGGTACACTTCGCAATAATTGAGGTAGCGTTCATTAATGTGGAAGATCCACTCGCCATCGCGGGGGAGGGCATTGCGAATCGTAATTTTGCCCCACCACACTGAATTGGGGGCCAAAGCAACACCGGGTTGATATTTTTGGAACTGTGAGGCCCAAGCAGGGGAGGAGATTTCTTCTAAGGTTAGCCGATGGTCGGGGTCTTCCAAAATGAGTAGATAGTTGTCAAGGTCGGGGTATTCTCGCTTGGCACTGTCCAATTCATAAATCAGTGAACGTGCTCCAGATCTACCCTGCCCCACAGCGTGGCTTACCCAAACACAGCCCACCAACAATGGTAGGAGAAAAATACACCGTAAAAACTGCTGCATTTCTGGTGGTTTTGCCAATTTGCTGCGAATTTACGCTTTTCCCCCTGAATTTTTTGGGGTGTAAGGTTCACTCTGGCGAAAAATTATTGGCTGTTCAAGTGCGGCGTTGAGCTAAAAAATTGACAGTAGTAAAGATTTCATCGGTTTCGCGGTATTGTTCTATGGGCCACAGACCGTCGTTTACTACCCGGAAAAGTGAAAACTTGGGCTGGAGCAAGTAAAAAAAATCTTGCCACTGGGTACGGGCATCGAGGTTGGCCCCTCCAAACTCAAATTGGATGAAGTCAATGGCCCCCCGGCTCAACAAGTCTTGGGCTCCTTTGAGCACCGCCAGTTCGTGCCCTTCCACGTCGAGCTTCAAAAAATGAACATGGGTCAATTGGTGGTCGGCACAGAATTGATCCAAGGTAGTCAGGCCAATGGTTTCGGTTTGGGCCAGCCGGAAAGGCAGGTGCGTCCCGGCCCGGGGATGAACCGAGGCCAGCCCGGACTGGGCCTGATCGTAATGGAGCAGGCCCCGGCCTACCTTGTCGCTCAGGCCCAAGGCATGGATCTGCACTTCGGGCCGGGCCGCAAACTTGGCTTGGAGCGCAGGCCGGCAACTGGCCGCTGGTTCAAAAAGGTGCAATTGCTGGAATTTGGGCAGGGCGGCCAGCAACTCCCCGGCGTACGCGCCCACATTGGCCCCGCCATCGATCAAAATGGGGGCCACCACCCCCCGCTGGCCCAATTGGTCGCGGATGTAAGCCAGCACTGGCAGTTCGCCACTGGTGCGAAAATCCCAAGCGCCATAGTTGAGACCGCGAAGGGACACTTGGTGGAGTTGGTCAAACAGGGGCTGGTAGGCCCGCTGCCCCAGCACTGGCCGCAGCAGCCAGCGGATGAGCAAGCCGGCAAGCCGGTAGGTGAGGCTGCGGAGCAATCTGGCCATGCTTTATATTGGAGTTGGGCAAATCTACACCAAGATGGGCTGGTTGGCAATGCTCTGGGCCAGTATCCGCTCGTACATGGCCTCGTAGATGGGCCGGATGTTCTGGACATCAAATTCTTTGGCCCTGGCCAGGGCATTGGCCTTGAAAGTGGGCAGGTTTGCCTCATCCAGGACAAAGAGGGCATTTTTTGC
>JAYUVL010000344.1:0-3475 GCA_043754075.1 Cytophagales bacterium
GCCGAGCCGGAACTTGAAGAGGTGCTTTTCGTCCACTGCCCCCTCGTTCACGTGGGTGAGCCAGCCGCGCACGTGGTAGCGGTGGACCACCTCCTGGAGCCAGTTTTCGCCCCCGTCGGTGGAGTACTACCTCCTGTCCTGTTCAGCCCTCCATTGCAGGTAATCGGCCACTACGGGCACATCGGCGGCACACCAGTCCAGCGTGGGCAGCTCGGCCAGGGTAAACCAGTCAATACGATGGTGTTCGGTGACCATTGGCTGGCCACGGACCAGATGACCCACGAAGGGAACCAGACAAACGGCCTTGGCCGGGTAGAAGTGGATGCGCTCGGGAAGGCGGTGGTGCAGGGCAATCGGGACCCGCAGTTCCTCGCCAATTTCGCGGACGAGGCACGCCTCATCGGTCTCGCCGGGCTGTACCTTTCCGCCAGGGAACTCCCATTGCCCAGCCAAATCCATACCTGGCCTACGCTGGGCTGCCAATACGAGGCCGTCCTGCTCGATGATGGCGCAGGTAACCCGGAGAATTGTCTTTTCCAAAATTTTATGGGGAATTAGTCCACAAAGAAAAACCATTTTGTTGGCTAGTTTGCAATAAGCCCGCCGATTGGGCTTAAATTGCTGGGGTTATTTACCCAATCCGATGAATATTGTTCTTTTTGATGGTGCAGATGAGCGGCTGGATCTGTTGCCTTTCACCTTTACCCGCCCAGTGGCCGAAATCCGGACCGGCATTTTGACCATCACCGAAAAATGGGCCAAGCGCACCCAAACCACCCCCTCTCACCTCACCCCCCCTTACTTGGCGGGCAAATATCCCTCCCATTATGCGGCGGTTAATACCTATGTCAATGGCTCGCTATGCCCGACCGAAGCGTTGGTAAACGCCGTTGGCCAACTTGAGCCGGGGGAAAGTTTGGTGCACGGAATGAAACTATTGGCTTATAAATCAACCGAGGCACTGACTGACGTCACGGACATTTACAATGGGGCATCGATCAAGCCCCTGTCCTATTCCGACCCGGTCACGCTGATCTTGAACACATGGGATATTTTTGCCCAGAACCGGGCCGAATTGATCGCCGACTTTGCCCTCCTAACGGCCGGGAGGGTCAGCCAGCCCATCACCGACCCGGCCACGGTGGTCTATGGCCGCGAGCAAGTCTTTCTGGAGCCGGGCGTGCAACTGCGGGCGGCCATTCTCAATGCCGAGACTGGGCCGATCTACCTGGGCAAGAACGCCGTGGTGGGCGAAGGTAGCATCATCCGGGGCGCATTTGCCCTGGGCCAAGAGGCCACGCTCAACATGGGGGCCAAGATGCGCGGCGATACCACTATTGGCCCCTACTGCAAGGTAGGCGGAGAAATCAGCAATTCGGTCTTTTTTTCTCACAGCAACAAAGGCCACGAGGGCTACGTGGGCAACACCGTAGTGGGGGAATGGTGCAACTTTGGGGCCGACTCCAACACCTCCAACCTCAAGAACAATTACAGCAATGTCAAATTGTGGAATTACCGTCTCAACGATTTTATTGACACGGAGCGGCAATTTTGTGGACTGATGATGGGCGATCACGTAAAGTGCAGCATCAATACCATGTTCAACACGGGCACGGTGGTGGGCGTGGGGGGCAATCTTTTCGGGACCGGTTTCCCGCCCAAGGTGGTACCGTCCTTTGCTTGGGGCGGATCCGAGGGCTTTACCACGTTCCAATTGCCCAAGTTCATCGAGTTGGCCTACAAAGTAATGATGCGGCGCAGCAATGGGCCCACTTCAGAGGATCTGGCCATTCTGGGCCATGTGTATGACCAAACGCAGGCCCAGCGCACGTGGGAATAGTCCGCCCTTTACCGGTTGACTATCCTATTTCGCTACTTGATTGTTTCAGACTTTTGCTGGTTTGGGAGTCTCCCCAGTTTATAGAGCAAGCTAAAAATCATCAGGAGATAAATAAAACTGAACGGCAGCGCAAAAACGATCATCAATTGACTGATGGAGTTGAGCAACGCATCCTGCCCCAACCATACAACGGCAACGGTCAGCATCCCCAATAAAATTCCCCAGAGCACCCGATAACGAGGGTGGGGGGCGGCCTTGCCCGAATCGGAGAACATGCTCAGGACAAAAATGGCCGAATCGATGGACGTAACAAGAAAGGTGAACACCAGCAAGGTGGTGACGTAGTTGGCGAGGCTGCTCACTCCTAACGCTTTGAAAAAGAGAAAGATGGCCGAATAGATGGAGTCAAATTGGCCTTGGTAGCTGGCGGCATCGCCGATCTGGGCAAAAGCGGCCGAGCCAAACACGGTGAACCAAACAAAAGTGCCAAAAGATGGGGCCAACAGAGTGCCCAAGAGAAATTCCCGCAAGGTGCGCCCGCGCGAGATCCGGGCAATAAAAACGCCAGTGAAAGGGGTCCAAGCCAGCCAAAATGCCCAATAAAAACAAGTCCACTCTTTCAGGAAAGTATCGGGGGCTTTAAACTTGCCCAAATTCAGGCTCATCAAGACAAAATCTTGGAGATAATGATAAAGGCTGATCCCAAAATCGCGGAGCAGGGTTGGCACGTAGCCATAAATGAGGGTGAAGCATAAAAGTGCGAGTGTAATGCCAATGTTCCACTTGGAAATCAGTTGAATGCCCTTGTTCAAGCCCGAAAAAGCAGAAATGGTAGCCAACGTGCTAATAATCAAAATGATGACAATCAGAAAGCCCATCGAGTCGGCCAAGCTGAACAAATAGTGCATCCCCCCAACAATTTGCTTACTGCCCAAGCCCACTGCCGCCACCACACCCAAGATAGTGCTCATGATCACTATTCCATCCATGCCCACTTCGGTCATTTTATGCTTCAACTTACCCTCCAAAATGGAGGAACTGAGAATGGAACGTTCTAGATTGTAGAAAAAATAAGAGATGATTAGGCCAAATAAACCGTAGAAAGCCCACGGGGTCAGCCCCCAATGAAAAAAAGTGTACTGCAAGGCCAAATGTTGCGGAGCATAGTCGATCTCCACCGGCGGATGGACAAAATAATATACCGGTTCCTGTACTGCGCGCAAGAGCAAGCCCGCCCCCATGCCGGTACTATAAAGCATTGACAACCAAGCCCATGAACTGTATTCCACGGGGTCGGTGGCTTTGCCCAACCGGATTTTACCGTAGGGACTGAGGGCAATACCAACCGCTATCAATACTACCAAAAAACCCAAATACAAGTAATAATAGGCAAACTGGGCAAACACCCAGTCGGTCGTCATTTGTAGCCACCCGATTGTTTCTTTGGGATAAGCAAATGAAACGATACAAAACCCTAACACAAACAAGATGGAAAGCAGTACCGGCATATCATCGCGTAAATGAGTAAAAAACGATACCAAAGTAAACTGATTTTATGGTTCGGTGGTGCTTGAGTTTGATTATCGAGCCTGCAATCCATGCACTAAGGATTTATCAATAAATAAACTATTCAAA
>JAYUVL010000345.1:0-2326 GCA_043754075.1 Cytophagales bacterium
GATTATGAACCTGCAAGCGAATTGCTCAAAAAAATACAAGCCGAGAAATTGGCAAAAGAACAAGAGAAGAAGAAACCAATTCTTAAAACGAAAAGCAAGAAATAATATGTCGGAAAGTGCAATCGTATCAAAAGTGTGGAATTTCGCCAATGTCCTTAGAGATGATGGTGTAGGATACGGTGATTATTTAGAGCAAATCACCTATTTGCTTTTCCTTAAAATGGCAGATGAACTCAATCAGCCCGCTTACAACAAAGGTTTGAAATTCCCCAAACTCAAAAACGCCCAAGGCGAAGAAGACCCAACTGGAGAAACTTGCGACTGGCAAACGCTTTCGCAAAAGCGTGGATTGGAGTTGGAAACTTTTTACAACCAACTACTTCGCAGCTTAGGCAATGAAAAAGGCACTTTGGGGCAAATTTTTGTCAAGAGCCAAAACAAAATTCAAGACCCTGCCAAACTCTTAAAAATCATTGATATGATTGACAAAGAGCAATGGAGTTTGATGGGAGCCGACATCAAAGGAAAAATCTACGAAGGGCTTTTGGAGAAAAATGCCGAAGACACCAAAAGTGGGGCAGGGCAGTATTTTACGCCTCGTTCCTTGATCAAAACGATGGTGGCCTGTCTTCGCCCAAAGCCAATGCGCACCATTATGGACCCTGCTTGTGGTACAGGTGGTTTCTTTTTGGCGGCTTATGATTTTATCAAAACACAGAGCTTAGACCAAGAAGAAAAAGCGTTTTTGAAAAACGAAACCTTTTACGGCAATGAAATTGTAGCCAACACCCGCCGAATGTGTTTGATGAATATGTTTTTGCATAACATTGGCGAAATAGATGGCGAAACCTTGATTTCTTCGGCAGATGCTTTGATTTCCGATAATGGCATACGCTACGATTATGTATTGGCCAATCCGCCTTTTGGTAAAAAAAGCAGTATGACCATTACCAACGAAGAAGGCAAACAGGAAAAGCAAGATTATATGATCAATCGGCAGGACTTTGTGGCCACTACCGCCAACAAACAACTGAACTTTATGCAACACATCAAAACGTTGCTAAAAATCAATGGCGAAGCAGCCGTTGTGCTGCCCGACAATGTGCTGTTTGAAGGCGGGGCAGGTGAAACAGTGCGTAAAGAATTGATGAAAACAACCGAACTGCACACGATTTTACGACTGCCGACAGGTATTTTCTATGCCCAAGGCGTAAAAGCAAATGTGTTGTTTTTTGACAACAAACCTGCTTCCAAAAAGGCTTGGACAAAAGATGTTTGGATTTATGATTATCGCAGTAACATCAGCCATACCCTGAAAACAAACCCAATGCGGTTTGAACATTTGCAGGAATTTATAAAACTGTACAATCCCGAAAACCGAAACCAAAGAACGGAAACTTGGAGCGAAGAAAATCCCGAAGGCCGGTGGAGAAAATTTGCTTATTCCGAAATCATTGAAAGAGATAAAACCAACTTGGACATATTTTGGATTAAGGACAAAAGTTTAACCGACCTTGACAACTTGCCCGACCCGGATGTGTTGGCAAATGAAATCATTGAAAACATTGAAGCCGGACTAAACAGCTTTAAGGAAATCATGGAGACCATCAACGGAGACGAATAGCCCACGCAGTCGCCTCCCCACTTTGGGCAAGCCCCACAAATGCGTACCTTGCTCCTGCTTTATTTCTCAATGCCGCCATGAACCAGCATATTGCCAATCCGGCCGTGGAAGTCCATGACCTCACAGTGAGCTACAACCGCAAACCAGTGCTCTGGGGGGTGGATCTGACCATTCCACGCGGGGCGATCGTGGGGGTGATGGGCCCCAACGGGGCGGGAAAGTCGACCTTCATCAAAAGTTTGATGGGCCTTTTGCCCCAGAGCAGTGGCTATATCAAGATTTTTGATCAGCCACTGGCCGCCGTCCGCGACCGGGTGAGCTATGTGCCCCAGCGCGAGTCGGTGGATTGGGACTTTCCCGCCTCGGTGTTTGATGTGGTGCTGATGGGCCGCTATGGCAAACTGGGGCTGTTTCGCCGGCCCCGCCAATCGGACCGGGACATTGCGCTCGACTGCCTGCGCAAGGTGGGCATGGAAGGATTTCGCGACCGCCAGATCTCCCAACTTTCGGGCGGCCAGCAGCAGCGGGTGTTCTTGGCCCGCGCCCTGGCCCAAAAAGCCGACTTGTATTTCATGGATGAGCCGTTTGCGGGGGTGGACGCGGCCACGGAAGCGGCCATCATTGACCTGCTGCGCGAAATGAAGCAACAGGGCAAAACGGCCGTGGTGGTGCACCATGACCTCCAATCGGCCCAAGCGTACT
>JAYUVL010000346.1:0-3800 GCA_043754075.1 Cytophagales bacterium
TACTTGAGGATGTGGCTTTTCCCGTTCCAGTGCTGGGCGAAGCGATCTTGGGCCTGCGGGAATTGTTCAAAAAATACCGCTATGATTCGGCCAATATCATCGGCCACGCCAAAGACGGCAACCTTCACTTTATTCTGACCCAATCGGTCAATGAGGCCGCCGAAGTGGCCCGTTATGGCCACTTCATGGAAGAGATGGTTGAGTTGGTGATCAAGAAATTTGATGGTGCGCTCAAAGGGGAGCATGGCACGGGCCGCAACATGGCCCCCTTTGTGGAGGCAGAGTGGGGGGGGGCGGCTTACCAGATCATGCAGTCGCTCAAGCAACTGGTGGATCCGGACAATTTGCTCAACCCCGGGGTGATCATCAACATGGATCGCCAAGCCCACCTCAAAAACCTGAAAACCCTGCCCATAGTAGAGGCCGAGGTGGACAAGTGCGTGGAGTGCGGCTATTGCGAAAACCGCTGCCCAAGCCGCGATTTCACCCTCACTCCCCGCCAACGGATCGTGATCCGGCGGGCCTTGTCCCGCCTCCAACTAGAAAACCGGACGGTGGAACACCAAGCAATTTTGCGCGATTACACCTTTGACGGGCTGGAAACCTGCGCCGTGGATGGCATGTGCGCCACCGATTGCCCGGTGGACATCAACACCGGCGAGCTGGTCAAACGGCTGCGCCGCGAAAACCACTCGCCCTCGGCCCAGAAAAACGCGCTCCGGGCAGCGAAAAACTTCCGTTTGGCCGAAAACTTGGTCCGCCTGAGCTTGCGGACGGGGCACGGCTTCAACCGGCTCTTTGGCCCCAAGTTCATGCCCGGGCTTACTTCGGCCCTCCAATCGGTGGCCACCGGGATGCCTGGCTGGAACCAGCTCTTGGGCCGACCATTGGATTGGGCGGCGGCCCGGCGATTGCAGGCCACCACCCAAGCACGGCTCCCGGCCATCACCACCGAGATCGTCTATTTTGCCACCTGCATCACCCGGATGATGGGTAGCCCCACCGATGAGAGCGACGGGGCCCTGGCCGCCCTGCTGCGGGTATCGGCCAAGGCCGGGATCCGCGTCCACCTGCCCAGCGATCTGCCCGGGCACTGCTGCGGGCAAGCTTTTTCCTCCAAGGGCTTTGCCGGGGCTTTTGGCCACAGCGTCAACCAGATCGTGGCCAGCCTCTGGCAATGGACCAAGCAGGGCAAGTTTCCCGTGGTGATCGACGTGACCTCGTGCACCCATACCCTGCTGCACGCCCGTGAGCACTTGAGCAGTGAAAACCAGGCCCGATGGGACCAACTCCAATTCATGGACAGCATAGACTATGCGGCCGATGTGTTGCTGCCCCGATTGCCGATCCGGCGGCCCAAAAACCAAATTGTTTTCCACCCGGTCTGCTCGGTGCACAAAATGGGATTGCTAAAGAAATTGGAAGAACTGGGCCAAGCCTGCGCCAAAGAAGCTGTTTTTCCCAACGCGGCGGGCTGCTGCGGCATGGCCGGTGACCGGGGATTTTATTATCCGGGCCTCACCCAAGCGGCCACTGCGGCCGAAGCCACGGAGGTGAACCAGCGCCAATATGAGGGCTATTACTCCTCGGCCAAGACGTGCGAAATGGCCTTGTCCGAAGCAGTGGGCAAAAATTATCGCTCCGTGCTGGCTTTGCTCGACGAGGTGAGCGACTGGCCAAACCAGTAAAAATCGGCGGCCCGGACCATGAAGTTTGCTTGGCAAATTAGCCAGCCAAGCCGCAAGTGGCGATGGTTTGGGGTTTCTTTATTGGCACAACTATTTATAAATCGGCACTTTAATTTTTAGTTGGCCACTCAAAGTGAAATTTCGGCCAGTTGGGATTTCAGGGTCGGTTTTACAAAAAAATAGGTTTCGGGAAGCAACTCCCGAAACCTATCTGCCCCTAAAAGTGACAAAATTATTGATCGAATTCCTTGCGCATTGCATCCAACACGAAATCCACGGTTTCTTCTTCCAGTTCGGTGCGCTTGATCAAGAAATCACGCCCCTTGGACAGCACGCTCTTGGCCGTGTCCAAACCGATGCGCTGCAACTCCTCGATGATCCACTCCTCGAGCACGTCGGAAAATTCTGTCAATTCCACATCTTCCTCATCCTCGTCCAGTTCGCCCAGTTCGCGGAACACGTCAATCTCCAACTCCACCAACCGGCTGGCCAGTTTGATGTTTTGGCCGCCCTTGCCAATGGCCAGCGATACCTGATCGCGCTTGAGATAGACGGCGGCCCGCCCGTTGGCCTCGTCGATCTTGGTACTGGAAATTTTGGCTGGGCTCAGCGCCCGGGCAATGAACAAATCTTGGTTGTCGGTGTAATTGATCACATCGATATTCTCGTTGTTGAGCTCCCGCACGATGGCATGGATCCGCGAGCCTTTCATGCCCACGCAGGCCCCGACGGGATCGATCCGGTCGTCGTATGATTCCACCGCCACTTTGGCCCGTTCGCCCGGTTCGCGCACTACTCGGCGGATGGTGATCACCCCGTCAAACACTTCGGGCACTTCGCGCTCAAACAACCGCTCCATGAACAGGGGCGAGGTGCGGGACAAAATGATTTTAGGGTTGCCGTTCACCATTTCCACCCGCAGGATGATCGCCGTCGCGCTTTCACCCTTGCGGAACCGATCTTTGTAAATCTGTTCCGCTTTGGGCAGCACCAGTTCATTTCCCTCCTGATCGCGCAAGATGGTTTCTTTGGGCAGGGTTTGATAGACTTCGCAAGTAACAATTTGGCCAACGACCCCTTTGTATTTGTTGAACAAGTTCTCTTTTTCCAGATCTTTGATCTTTTGGATGAGTGTTTGCCGGGCAGTTTGCACCATGCGGCGGCCAAAGTCGAGGATCTTGATGTTTTCGGCCACTTCCTCCCCGATCGCAAAGTCAGGATCAATGACTTGGGCCTCAGTGATTTTGATCTGGGTGGTCTCCTCAAATTCCTCCTCCTCATCGGCCACGACCTGGCGATAGCGCAAAATCTCCAAATCGCCCTTGTCCAAGTTGATGAGCACGTCAAAGTTCTCGTCGGTGTAGTACTTTTTTCTGATCATGGTCCTGAACACGTCTTCCAAGATGCGCAACATAGTAGGACGATCCACGCCCTTCATTTTGGCAAATTCTTGGAACGATTCAATGAGCGCTCCGTTTTCCATAGTCAATCTTATTTAATAGTTGTGGTTTCTTTAAATGTTATTGGCTGGTTTGGCCGCAGGTTTACCGGGTTTTTCTTGCCCCAGCACTACCAGCACTTTGGCCGATTTTATTTCGGCAAAGGGGATGACGGGCACTTCGGGCGCGGGTTCGGCAATGGCAGCGGGCTTCTTTTTCTTTTTGGTGGACGGTTCCAGCCCCACCCCCAGTTCGGTCACGGCAATCAACTTCCCCTCGCGGGTAATGCCGTCGGTCAGCTCGACGCGCAGCAAACGGCCCAGATTGGCCACGTATTGGCGGTACAGTTTCAAAGGTTGTTCCACGCCCGGCGAAGAAACCTCCAATAGATAAGGTACACCCACCAAGTCTTCGGCTTCCAGTGCCTCCCCCAGTTTGCGGCTCGTTTGGGCGCAGCGGTCAATGTTGATGCCGGCATCTCCGTCCAGGATCACGATGATGCGGGCGCGGTCTTTGCGCTCCTGCACGATCGCCTCCACCAAAAAAATATCGTCCCCCTCCAAAAAACCTGGAGCAGAAACCAGTTCGGTCACCATGTCTTTTATACTTGTCGCCATCGTTGTTGCCCTAATTGCTTTGATACGAAAAAAAGCCTTGCTTCCTTGAAACGAAA
>JAYUVL010000347.1:0-2125 GCA_043754075.1 Cytophagales bacterium
AAATTATGATGCCAAGAACCTGATGCACACCATGCGCCTGCTTGACATGGCCGAGGAAATAGCGACCGGGCACCAACTGATCGTCCGCCGGCCCAATCGGGAGCATTTGCTGCGCATCCGGGCGGGTGAATTTTCTTATGACGAATTAATTGCCGAAGCTGAGGCCAAAATGCTGCGCGTGGAAGCGGCCTTTGCGACCAGCACACTACCCGAAAAGCCTAACAGTGAGCTGATCAATGCTACACTGGTGGCAATGCGCCGGGCTTTTTACCAATTGGGAATTGGCCAATAGACTTGTTTACCAAACAAAATGTAACATTACTACAATAGGACTGCCCTTGCAGGGCCGGGCTGCGAAGTGCGGGCCTGCAAGGGCAATAAAGATGGCCCCTTGGGTTGTGGCAAAAATATTGGGCCACCAAACCCGGTTCCCCAAGCAGGACATCCCCGAGCCAGAGGCCATTTTTTAAGCCCGCGAAACCTCAAGTAGATGAGCGTCAAATTCTTCCCCTGCTTTTTGCCCAGCACTCTTTTCGTTTGTTCTCGCCTTTCTTTTTCGCTTTTATCAGGCATATGAAGGATAGGAAGGTGCCAATTGCGCCGGCCGCCAACTCTCCCAATATACCCAACTTGCCATCTCTTTTCAAAAGCACAAAGTCATTTACAAAATCAACAATTTTGATCAATACAATTTTAAAACATTCAGCATCGCTCTTTAAAACAAAAAATACCACGCAAAAAAATATAAAATACGCACCTTCTGGCCATTGGTGATCCATATTGGTGGAGCTAAACACTGAGTCGGATTTTGGGGCTTTTTTGCGAAAATAGGCCCATGCGCGGCAAGCAGTTGGTAAGTCGGCCAAAAATCGTTACCTTAGCTAACCGCTTACTCCCAATTGGGGAAAGGCCAAGGCAGCGAACAAAAAGCAGAATGGAGAAAAGTGAACGCTCGGCAGCACCTAAAACACTTGCAATTTTATAAAATATTTCACTTTTATTAAAATAATATATATACCTGTTGCATATTTGTTACCATAAATCTACATTTGACATAAATCTAATCAATGCCAACCACTCACATTACTGCTATCGGCACTGCCAATCCAGCCCAGCGTTTTGCCCAAGCGCAATCGGTCAATTTTTTGGAGCGGGTCATGCAGTTGTCCCCGACCGAAGTTAGGAAACTACAGGCGTTGAGCCGCCTGAGTGGCATCGATTTTCGCCATTCGGTCTTGGAAGATTATGGCCGGACAGCCGACTTTACTTTTTTTGCCAATTCTCCCTCCATGCTCCCGTTTCCCGACACAGGCCAACGGATGCGCATGTATGAGCAGTGCGCATTGCCATTGGGCTTGGCCGCAGTGCGTGATTGCGTGCCCGATGCAGAGGAACTCAGGCAAGTGACCCACCTGATCACGGTCAGTTGCACGGGAATGTATGCCCCCGGTTTGGACATTGAACTGATCGAGCAGTTGGGCCTACCGGGCCACGTCCAACGCTACGCCATCAATTTCATGGGCTGTTACGCCGCGTTCAACGCGCTAAAACTGGCCGATGCCCTGTGCAAAGCCGATGCCGCGGCCCGCGTGCTGGTGGTGGTGGTAGAGCTTTGCACCCTCCATTTCCAAAAAAGCATCAGCGATGACAACCTGTTGGCCAACATGATCTTCGCCGATGGGGCCGCCGCTGTGATGCTGCGCGCTGCCAGTCCGGCCAACCAAGTGCGCGGGGCCGCCCTTGGTTTAGAAAACTTCCACTGTGGCCTGGCGCCCCAAGGCCGGGGCGATATGGCTTGGCACATCCGCGATTTCGGTTTTGAGATGAAACTTTCTGCGTATGTGCCCGATCTGCTGGCCGGCAAAGTAGAGGAACTGACCAACGCGCTCATGGGCCAACTCAAGGAAAAGGTCGATTGGTATGCCATCCACCCAGGGGGCAAACGGATTTTGCGGGTGGTAGAAAATGTACTGCACATTGACCAAGCGCAAAACCTCCATGCGCACGACGTGTTGCGCCAATATGGCAACATGTCTTCGGCCACCATCTTGTTCGTTTTGCAGCGATACTTAAACAATCCCCAACCCGATCAGGCCGGCAAATTGCTTTTGGGGATGGCTTTTGG
>JAYUVL010000348.1:0-3093 GCA_043754075.1 Cytophagales bacterium
GTTTCCCTGCTCGGCCACCAATGCCGACCGCCTGAGCCAAGTAGCCTTGGCCGAAGTGGAGAAGCTGCAAAAAGAAGGCCCCAAACCTGAGGATGTGCAGAAAATCAAAGAAGCCCAAAAGCGGGAACGGGAAGTACAAATGAAGGAAAACCGTTTCTGGCTCAGCACTTTGGCTTCGTATTACCAAACCGGCGATGACCCATCGGCCATTGCCGAGGCCGACAAAGCCACCGAAGCTTTGGATGCCAAATCGATCCAAGAAACCGCCCTGAAGTATTTTGATCTCAAGGCATACACCCGTTTTGTGCTCAAGCCAGAACAGAAATAAAGCCGACGGCCGGGAGCGCAAGCCAAACCGAAAATAGTATTAAGGCTTGGCTGATCAAAGATGCGTCCCGGCGATCGATGTGATAACATCCGTCTTGGTTTGATGAATGCGCTCAGGGTACAAAAAAAGCCCGGCTGCAAAGCCCGGCTTTTTTGTGTTTTAAGTGGCAAGCATTACAAATTGCCTTTTTTCATTTCATTAATGGCAAAATCGCAGGCCCGGGCAGTGAGTGCCATGTAGGTGAGCGAAGGGTTTTGGCAAGCGGCCGAGGTCATGCTGGCCCCATCGGTCACAAACACGTTCTTTACGTTCCACATTTGGTTGTTGCCGTTCAAGGCCGAGGTTTTGGGATCGCGGCCCATGCGGGCAGTGCCCAGTTCGTGGATGGCCATGCCGGGGAAAGATCCGTTGTCATATGTCTTAACATCTTTGAGGCCTGCGGCTTCCAGCATTTCGGCGGCATCGTTCATCATGTCCTTGCGCATCATCTTTTCGTTCTCTTTGAACTCGCAATCGATGGTGAGCGTGGGCTGGCCCCACTTGTCCAGTTTCTCTTTGTTGAGCGTTACCTTGTTCTGGTGGTAAGGCAGGCACTCCCCAAAGCCGGTCATGCCAAAGGTCCACGGTCCGAGTTCGGCGGCTTTGTCCTTGAAATCGGCCCCGAAGCCCAACTCAGCCACAGCCCGCTGCCAGCCTGCACCCCGGCCCGCGCCCCCTTGGTAGCCAAAGCCCCGGAAATAATCGCGGCGATCCTTGCCCACATTGCGGAAACGGGGGATGTAAATGCCATTGGCCCGGCGACCAAAATAATACTGGTCGTCGTAGCCCAGTCCTTCCGCAGAGCCCGAGGCCCCGCAGCGGAAGTGGTGATCCATCAAATTGTGGCCGATCACTCCGCTGTCATTGCCCAATCCATTGGGGAACCGGGCAGACATTGAATTGAGCAAAATATGGGTGCTGCTCAAAGTGGAGGCACACAGGAACACCACTTTGGCGTAAAATTCGGTGGTTTCGTTGGTTTGGGCATCAATAATGCGCACACCGGTGGCCCGTTGTTTCTGCTCGTCGTACATCACCGCGTTCACAATCGAGTAGGGCCGCAAAGTCAAGTTGCCCGTTTTCATGGCAGCGGGCAAAGTGGACGACTGAGTGCTAAAGTAAGCACCGTAGGGACACCCCCGGTTGCACAAGTTGCGGTATTGGCACGAAGCCCGGCCATGGATCGACTGGGTAAGGTTGGCCACCCGGCCGATGGTCATGAGCCGGCCCTCAAAATTGTCCCGGATGCGTTTGGCGACGTGCTTCTCCACGCAGTTGAATTCCATCGGAGGCAAGAACTGGCCGTCGGGCAGTTGTTCCAGTCCTTCTTTTTGCCCACTGATCCCGGCAAATTTCTCAACATAGTCGTACCACGGAGCCAATTCGTTGTAACGTATGGGCCAATCGACCCCAATGCCTTCCTTCAGATTGGATTCAAAATCCATTGGGCTGAGGCGATAGCTTTGCCGCCCCCACATGATGGATTTGCCCCCCACGATGTTGGGGCGATACCAGTCAAACCGCTTGTTTTCGGCATAGGGGGCATCCATGTCGTTGAACCAGAAACTCTCGGTAAACTCATTGTAGGGATAATCACGGTTCAGGTAGGGATGGCTCTCGCGCTGGGCGTGGGTGAGCCGTCCGTTGTATTTGGATTGCCAGGGCATCAATTGCGCAGTGGTGTAATCTTTCACGTGCTCAACGTTGCGGCCCCGATCGACCATCAATACTTTCAGCCCTTTTTCGGTCAGTTCCTTGGCTGCCCAGCCTCCGCTGATCCCCGACCCTACAACAATGGCATCATAAGTGTTTTCGCGCTTTCCCTTCAAATTGAGGTGGATTTCTTTCTCGCTCATGGACATAAACTGGTTAATGTGGAGTTTTCACTTTTGTTTTTCCAAATTTAGTGAGGTTCGGGCAATCGCCAAACCCTGTAACGTGAATTTTAAGGATTCATCAAGGCCAATTGGCCGAAGGGGCATTTTGTGGCTATCGGCGGAGGTAAATCTGGTACTGATAAGTCACTTCTTTTCGCTCGCCCGGTTTGAGGGCCAGTTCCCAGCTAATCTGTTGGGTGGTGTTGTACGTCTTGTCCAAATTGACCAGTTTCTCGATCTGCCAGTCGATATCGCTCTTGAGCGGGAGGCCCTCCACTTGTCGATCTATTTTTAGCTTAATGTCCTTGTCCTTAAAATTGCGCACCTCTATTTTGGCCTCCACGGTGAGCAGGTCATAGACATGGCCATCTTTCAGCTTGCCCATTTCTTTGCGCGCCAGCTCGCGTTCGTTGTCTTTGACAAACACGTTGGTGGCCACCGTAATCCTGATTTTGGCGTTGGATCCGGGCGGGGTGTAGGCCAATTTGTCTTGGGCCAGTGGTCGCTGGTCGGTGGCCACGCGCTGGGTGAGGAGGGCGGCGCCAGTGGTTCAGGGCAGTTTGCCCTCGTTTTTCAACAAAATGGAGTGCCACACCAAGCGCCGGCTCTCTTCTTCATCGGCGGGGGAGGGCGCTCTCAAACTCATCCCACTGGGCAATTCCACTTCGTACACGTGTTCGTACGCGCCCGTCACTTGCAGCACGGGCAACATCGCCCTTTCACCCTTTCGCAGGGTCAACGTTTGGGATTTATATACTAAATTGAATTAGGTTTGCAATATATTTGGGTACCAGTGTACGTTATTGTTTTATGGAACTAATCTTGGAAGAATCACAGTTGTCGTTGTTG
>JAYUVL010000349.1:0-10438 GCA_043754075.1 Cytophagales bacterium
GCAGTCAATGCCAAGGAGAAGCAGGACCCATTTGGGCTGGGCTGGCTGGACTACCACGCCCGGCCGAGCCATTCTTTAAGCCCGCCATAGACAAAATAACGGCCCGCCATTCCCCTGGTTTGCTTTTCCGGGGTTTGTTTGCCAAATTTGCGGGTCAAACCGAAACGAGGGCTTCTCTTAGCGGGTCAGTTCCCGCCAAAAGCATCCTTTAACCATTTCCATTTCATTTGATTAGGATGATCCACAAATGCCAAAACCAGTAGAGGAATTAAAGGCCGCATTGGGCACCCCGCGCCGCATTGTCATTGTTCCGCACCAAAAGCCCGATGCTGATGCACTCGGTTCTTCGTTGGGTCTGGCTGGCTGGTTGCAGAAAAATGGGCATGCCGTTCATGTGGTGTCCCCGACCGATTATCCGCACTTTTTGGCTTGGTTGCCGGGCAATGATGGGGTAGTGGTCTATGACGTGAAGCGGGGTGATACCGAATATGCGCCCCTTTTTGCCCAAGCGGAGTACATTTTTTGCTTGGATTTCAATGACCTTAAACGGGTAGAGCCACTTGACCAACTGATCAGGCAATCCCCGGCCCAATTGGTGTTGATCGATCACCATGAGGCCAAAACCGATTTTGCCGACTATGAGTACTGGCGCGTGAGCGCTGCGGCCACAGCCGAATTGATCTACGAGTTTATCTGTTTGATGGGGGGCCAGGCCCAGATCGACCAAGCCATTGCCCAGTGCCTTTACGCAGGCATTATGACCGACACCGGATCCTTCAAGTACCCGGCCACCTCGAGCCACATCCACCGGATCGTGGCCGATTTGCTCGACATTGGCATTGACCACACCACCATCCACCGGCAGATCTACGACACCAACACCGAAAACAGCCTCAAACTGTTGGGCTTTGCCCTGGCCAACCGCTTGTATGTGATGCCGGGCCACAAAACGGCCTATATTGCCCTGAGCAAGGAAGATTTGAAGAAATACCACCACAAAACCGGCGATACGGAGGGCATGGTGAACTATGCGCTGTCGATCGGGGGGATTGTGCTGGCAGCCCTTTTCAAAGAAGAAGAAGGTTGCGTAAAGATCTCGTTTAGATCGGTGGGCGACTTTTCGGTCAATGAATTTGCCAAAGCAGGCTTCAATGGCGGCGGCCATAAAAACGCGGCGGGTGGCAAGGTGCCTACCAATTTGGAAACTGCCGTCAAACAGTTCCAACAGGCTGTCGGCCTGCTCCAAGCGTTAAAAGTGTAATCCTAGTACTTGTTTTTTTGTTCAAGACAAACAATATTCCCTATTTTACATTTATCATTTTAAATTTCTTACTTATATAAACTATGTTCAAACAACTAGTAAAACTGACGCTGGTGGCCGCTATTGTAGCTGGGGCAGTAGCATGCAAAAAAGGCGAACAGGTGAAAGCCTTAAAAGGGGGGATGACCCTTACGATCCACGAGAAAAAGAGCAAGGACACCGCCATGGTGGGTTTGGTAATGAGCTTCCATTCGGTTACTAGGGCGATATCCAACAAGAAAGACACCATATTGAGCGACACCTACAAGGCCGATAACCCTTCGGTAGTCCAGATCGGGGACCCGAGCATGGGCAACTTTGCTGATGCTTTTCGGATGTTGAGCATTGGCGACAGTGCCACTATTACCGTCATTGCCGACTCGCTGGGCCAACGCCCGGATTTTATTGACAAAGGATCCAAGTTCTCGATTTCCATCAAAGTGCTCAAGCTCCAGACCCAGCAGCAGTTTGAGAAAGAAATGCAAGAAACCTCAAAAGTGAAGTCGGAGAAACAAAAAGGGGTGGATGACAAGACTATCCAAGACTATTTGGCCAAGAACAGCATCAAGGCCGAGAAAAGCGAGTCTGGCCTCTACTACCAAATTATTGATCCCGGCACTGGGGGAGCACTCAACGTGGGCGACTCAGCTTCGCTCCATTATACCGGCACATTGCTGGATGGCAATAAATTTGACTCTTCGCGTGATCGCAATCAATTGTTCACCATAGCTGCTGGTACTGGTAGTGTGGTGCCCGGGTTTGATGAGGGTGTGATGAAGCTCAAGCAAGGCGGCAAGGCCAAATTGTTCATTCCTTCTGGCCTAGGCTACGGGGCGCAGGGTGGTGGCCCCATCCCCCCCAACTCGGTCTTGATTTTTGACATCGAACTGGTAAAGGTAAAAGCCAATAAGCCTCAATAACCCGACCTCCCATTAATCGGCGCAACAATAGCTGGTCACTTGAATAGTGCTATTTACATTGGCTTCCCAGTCCCGGTACTGGGAAGCCAATTTGTTAATCCCCCCGCCAATGCTACCCTCGTTTTTTTTGCGCCGCAACCGCCGTTCATTGAGTTTGATGGCCGGACTGCTGGGTTTTCAAGTGTTTTCGGGCTCGGTCGCCACGTATTTTGTGGCCCAGGATCCTTCACTTTTGCCGCATGGGGGGTGGGGCATGGGGCTGTTTTACCTTTCTACCACAGTCCTGCTCAGTTTGGGGCTGGCTTCTTCCACAGTGGTGGCCACTTTGGGCGGGTTGTGGTTTGGCTGGGCATCGGTGGGCTACACCGTGGCCAGCTATTTAGCCGCTTCTTTGGCTGGGTACAAGATCGGCCAAAAAACCGACAACGGTGCATTTGCCGCCAGTTTGAGCGACAGCGAACGGTTGAACCGCCTGTTCCACCGCTTGCAAGATCGGCCGTTGCTCCTCGTTTTCTTTTGTCGCTTGCTACCCGTCGGGCTACCGTTTTCCGTAGTGAATGTGGCCTTGGCCATGGCCCAGATCCGGCTCACCCCCTATTTGATCGGAGGCCTACTCGGCATGTTGCCCCGTACGTTGCTCTTCGTTTGGGCCAGCACCCAAGCCAAGGCCGTTCTGCATGGGGAGGGCGCAACGGCCCAAACTTGGGCCTTGGTGGGCTGTGGGGCGGTCAGTGTGGTTGGCTTAGCTTGGTTGGCCCGGCGGGTCACTGCTTGAAGGCCAGCAACGGGACTTGGGCGGTCATCACCAGTTCCTTGGTGTTGCTCGGAGCGAGTATCCGATCAAACCAGTTGCGCTCCCGGCTGAACATCACCAGCAACGAGGGGGCGAATTGCTTCACAAACAGTTCAATGCCGTCTTCCAGCTCATTGTCGTCTTCGGTGCGGATCAGTTCAAGGTCGATCTGATCATACCCAAACCGGGCGTTTAGTTCGCTGATAACTGCCGATTTGTCCATCCGGGCCAAGTTCACTTGCTCGGGGAATATCGGATAGACGTGGAACAGGGTGATCTGGGCCTTGAACCGGCGGGCGAACTCCACGATTTGCCGAAATTCATCCGTAAATTCTATCAGATCGGTGGCATAACCAATTCTTTTGATCGGGCTGTAGCGAAACTCAGCGGGCACCGTCAGCACCGGGCAAACGGCATTTTCAAACACTTCGGCGGCATTGCTGCCCAAAAACCAGCGCTTCAAGCCTGTGGCCCCATGCGTGCCCATCACCACCAAATCGATCTGGTGTTCACGGATGGCATCGTGGATATGGTACAAAAAATCGCCTTCTTGGACTACCAATTCCACCTGATTGGCCATAGCCTCAATGCCCAATTCATGATAAACGGCCCAGACATTTTTTTGCAAAGATGCACGATGATCAGCCAAATAAGCATCTCTGTATTCTTTATATTGCTTTTCATCTGCAATACGAGGGATAACCCGCCCAGTGGCATGGTAGAAAAAAAGTTTGGCTTTTAAGACTGCAGCCAATTGGATGGCGTAAATCATGGCCCCCTGGGCATTTTCTGAAAAGTCAGTGGGGACTAGCAAGTGTTTCATGGTCAGGTAAGCAAGTTTATTGGGCCAATTTAAGACAAAACTGGCAGTTCATTGCGTTTGCAACTTAAAATTAACCTTGAAGTAGCATTCCAATGTGTTTTAGCGTTTACAAGAAATAGTCCATAAATTTACGCCCACATCAATCCGAGGCTCGCGTCATGTCCGAAGAAAAAGAAATGTCATTTATTGACCATCTGGAAGAGTTGCGCTGGCACGTCATCCGCGCACTGATCGCCGTGGTCGTATTTGCAATCGTTGCCTTTTTGAACGTCAAGTTTGTGTATGGTGTGCTCATCTTGGGCCCGTCAAAAGCGGACTTTTGGACTTACCGCATCCTTTGCCGGCTCTCTGAACTTACTTGCGTGGACACTCTGCCCTTTGAAATCCAAAACCGGACAGTGGGTGGGCAGTTTACGATGCACATGTTCATTTCGGCCATTATTGGCCTGATTATGGCCTTCCCCTACGCATTTTGGGAAGTTTGGCGGTTCATCAAGCCTGGTTTGTACCATGAAGAGCGCTCCATCACAAGGGGGGCCACCTTTTTTGTGACCCTCCTGTTTGCCTTGGGCATTCTGTTTGGCTATTATGTCGTCACGCCGCTGTCGCTCAACTTTTTGGCCAATTATCAGCTCGATGAATCGATCAAAAACCAATATGACTTATCGTCCTACATCTCCACCATTGCCACGCTCACGCTGGGCACTGGGGTGCTGTTCCAATTGCCGATGGTTGCCCTGATTTTGGCCAAAGTGGGCATCCTCACGCCTGCCTTTATGCGGGAGTACCGGCGCCACTCCATAGTGGTGTTCTTAGTTGTGGCGGCCATTCTTACCCCATCGCCCGACATCATCAGCCAAGTTTTGGTGGCCGCCCCGCTCATGTTGCTTTATGAGATCAGCATCTACATTGCGGTCTATGTGGAGAAGAAAAAGAAGGCCTTGGCCGCGACAGACGGGGGGACACTCCCCCAGTTGACCGACTAGTGGCCGCCTCGCAATCTTAAAACCAAAAAAGCGGAGGTGGTGTAGGTATTTAGAATTAATGGTTTTAAATTTGCGCTCTCAAAATCAGTGAATTACAGGTTTTAGTACTCAATAAACTTAAAGAAACGTGACAAAAGCAGACGTAATCGCTGAAATCGCAGACAGGACAGGTATCGACCGGGGCGATGTATCCACCGTAGTGGAAGCTTTTTTTAATGTTGTGAAAAGCAATATGGCGGATGGCGAAAATATTTATATTCGCCAATTTGGGAGCTTTGTAAACAAGCGCCGGGCCGAGAAAATTGGGCGAAACATCTCCAAAAACACTTCCATAGTGATCAAGGAGCATTACATTCCAAGCTTTAAGCCTGCCAAAACTTTTGTGGAAAAAATCAAAGTGAGTGACAAAGTGAAATTGGCCAACGTAAACGGCTATCAGCACGAAGATGTTGACTAGTTGGCGCACATACAAGGGGCAAATCATCACGGCTAGTGTTGCGCTGGTCGCAATCGTTGGGCTGTCTTTCCTCCCCAAATCAGTGGTGGACAGTGACAACAAGACAATTGGTGGAGCAAACCGTGACGGCAAAGCTACCACCGATAGCCCTGCAGTCATTGTGCAAGATTCCAGCGTGGTCAGTTTGCACCGTGCCGAGCTTAGTCCCCAACAAAAAACATCCTTGGACAAATGGAAGAAAAATTTTACCGAATCTGGTTCAGCCGGGGAAAGTAAGATTGCGTTGGATTCCCTTGCTGAAGTTTTGCGAACCGTCAACCAGTACGACAGTGTGGCGCATTATACGGCTCTGTTTGCCAACAAAAACCCAAGTCCGGCCAATGCACTGTTGGCAGGTGATGCTTATTATGAAGCTTTCACTTTTGCGGTTGACAATACCAAAGGGCAAGCGATGAGCCAGCAAGCCCGCAATTGGTACCAACAAATATTGGACAAGGATCCGACCCGCCCTGATGTCCGGGTCAAACTGGGGATGACCTATGTGGCTTCCGAAACTCCCATGAAAGGGATTCAGTTGATCCGCGAAGTGCTCAAAGAAGATCCAGACAACAAGTTTGCGTTGTTGAATTTGGGTCTGTTGTCCATGCAGTCGGGCCAAATGGACAAAGCCAAGGAACGGTTCGAGCAGTTGCTCGCATTGGATGCCAGCGACACCAAGGCCATGTTTTACTTGGCCGTTACCCAAGCTGAGCTGGGGAAAACGGATGAGGCCCGAAAATTATTTGAAAAGGTGCGGCGATTGGACAAGGATCCCGCCCTTCAACAGAGCATTAACAGCTATTTACAAGATTTAAATGGCCGAAAACCTTAGCGGTTCTGCCATTACCCAAACCCAAACTTATTTATTCACCATTAACCTTTGGAAATTATGCCGTGTGGAAAGAAAAGAAAAAGACACAAAATTGCTACGCACAAGCGTAAGAAGCGTTTGAGGAAAAACCGTCACAAGAAGAAGTAGTCTTAATCCTCAACCGCTAATTATCAGATGAGCAACGAACTAATTATCAATGCAACTCAAAATGGCGGTCGGATAGCGCTCCTTCGGGACAAAAGTTTAGTTGAGTTCCACTACGACAACGATTCGAGTAATTTCATTGTCGGAGATATTTTTCTGGGAACTGTCCGGCGAGTAGTGCCGGGCTTGAATGCGGCGTTCATTGACATAGGGTATGAAAAAGATGCTTTTTTGCATTACCTCGACCTTGGGTCCAACATTCGTTCGCTGAACAAATTTACCAAGCTTGTTCAAGCCAACAAGTATGACAATTCCCGGCTCTCTGATTTCAAAATGGAGCCAGAAATTGACAAAATTGGTAAAATCAGCGATGTGCTCAAGACCAACCAGCAAGTAATGGTGCAGGTGGTCAAAGAGCCAATATCGAGCAAAGGGCCCCGCCTTTCTTGTGAGCTTTCGCTTGCTGGAAGGTATATTGTCATGGTTCCATTTGCCAACTCGGTCAATGTATCCAAAAAGGTAACCGATAATGCCGAGCGCAAGCGTTTGGTCCGGTTACTTTCTTCCATTAAACCGGAGAATTTTGGAATCATCATCCGCACCGTTGCCGAAGGCAAAGAAGTAGCCGAACTAGATCGGGATCTCAACGACCTCTTGGCCACTTGGCATAAAGGAGTAGGAAACCTGCCCAATATCAAACCCCGCGAAAAAGTGATCGGGGAAGTGGGGCGGGCCAATTCCATGCTCCGCGATATGCTGAACGAAACATTTGACAGCATTGTGGTGGATGACAAACAGATGGCGGACGACATCCGCGATTTCATCCGCACGATTGCCCCTGACAAGGAGAAAATTGTCAAGCACTATACCGGCAAGGCCAAACTATTTGAGGCTTATGGCATCGAAAAACAACTCAAATTGCTTTTTGGGCCAACTGTGAGCCTGCCAAGCGGTGGTTATCTGGTTATCCAGCACACCGAAGCGCTCCACGTCATAGATGTGAACAGCGGAAATAAGTCAAGCACGGAAACCAATCAGGAGAACACCGCCATCCACGTCAACATGGAGGCGGCCGCCGAGATTGCCAGACAACTCCGGTTGCGTGACATGGGCGGCATTATTGTCGTAGATTTCATAGACATGAAGTCCCAAGAACACAAAAAAAATGTCTATGAGCACATGCGGAAAGAGATGAAAACCGACCGGGCCAAGTCCACGGTGCTCCCCCTTTCCAAGTTTGGGCTGATGCAAATCACTCGTCAGCGCGTGAGGCCCGAACTCAATATCATTACGACCGAAAAGTGTCCGGCTTGTAACGGAACTGGCAAGATTACCGCTTCCATCTCGGTGGCGGACTTGATTGAAAGTAAACTGGAATTTATCCTTACCAAACAAAATGAGTCTGGTGTTACCCTGATAACACACCCTTATTTGTTTGCCTATTTTACCAAAGGACTTTTTTCCATTCGCGTAAACTGGTTTTTGAAGTACAAGAAATGGATCAAGATGCTGAGCGATACTTCGTTGGGCATCACCGAATTTCACTTCAAAAATTCGCAAGAACAACTCATAGAAATCCAGTAACCATTCCCTAAAGCCCGGCCCAATGCCGGGCTTTTTTATTGCCCCCCAAACCGCCATTGGGCTGTCGGGCCGGGACCGACGACTAACACTGAATTGGGCAGAGCTACTACACGGGCGGAGGCCAAAGGGCGGGCCAAGCTAAATCCAACCTCTTGGAGCGCCGGCCCTGACCAGTTGGACTCCACCTCGATCTGGATCGTAAATCCCTCACTTTGCCACTCCACCCACCGATTGGCGGAGGAGGTTACTGCCAAGGGCTGAAGGAAACACCCGAAAGCGGCCAATTGGCTCGCCACAGCAGTAGTGGCCACCGGATCGAGCCGGAGCCGGAGGTGCACAACGTCTTGCAAGAGCCGACCGGGCAGCTCGCCCTCGGGCCAAAGTACCCGCTTATACTTACCCAGTACAGCGGCCCGGCTGATGTCGGCTTTGGTCGGGGCCAGTTCGGGATGCCAGTCCACCAGAAAATCGGGGTGGTACTCCATGAGCCAAGTGCTGACCGGTTGGCCGGGCCGGAAGATCTGCATCGGGGTACTATAAAACCACGGCAGATCTGCGCCGGCCCAATGGCGGGTGCGCAACCCGCTGGTTGTTCCTTGGGCCAACTCGTGTTGTAACAGTTGCGCGGTGCTGCCCGGTGTTTCGGTGGCCAGCGCCAACCCAAATGCGCCCGAGGGATCCGCGAACCGGGCGGCGGGCTGCCCTAAACTGGGCAAGCGAAGGGCGGCGGTATCCAAAAATTCAAAATAGGTCTGTTGGCCATAAAAATAAGTGCCCGTCCAGGCATCGCCGCTGTTGGCCACCGTGGTCCGCTCCTCGCCCAGAGCAAACTCGTCCCACAAGAAACGGCATTCGCGAATGGCCCGATAAGCGGCTGGGTCAAGGGCCAAGTAAAAATGGTTGAGAGAAATAGTGGGAGACATACGCCAGTTTATGGTAATTTTGGGGACATTTTTTACTTTCAGCTTTTGGCCGGTGCCATCCATGCACGATTTTGCGTTCAAATTAATCCGTTGGTACGAAGAAAACAAACGGGACTTGCCGTGGCGGCACACCCGTGATCCTTATCTGATCTGGCTTTCCGAAATTATTTTGCAACAAACGCGGGTCAGCCAAGGGTTGCCCTATTACCTTCGTTTTGTTGAGGCATTGCCCACCGTGCGCGATTTTGCCGCCGCTCAAGAGCAGGAGATACTCCGGCTGTGGCAGGGGCTGGGCTATTACTCCCGGGCCCGGAACATGCACCTGACCGCCAAGATCGTCGTGGGGGAACTTGGTGGCCGTTTCCCGAGTACGTATGCGGATCTGCTCACGCTCAAAGGCATCGGGCCATACACGGCCGCTGCCATTGCTTCTTTTGCCAGTGATGAGGAGGTGGCAGTGGTTGATGGGAATGTATACCGGGTGCTGGCCCGGCTCTTCGGTCTCAGTGACGACATAAGCAGCCCCAAGGGCCAGAAAAAATTTGCCGAGCTGGCCAGCCAGCTATTGCCCAAAGGCCAGAGCCAACTGCCCCCCTCGGCCTACAACCAAGCCATTATGGAATTTGGGGCCACCCACTGCAAACCTTCGGCCCCCGATTGTCCGGCTTGTCCTTTTCAAACCACGTGTTTTGCTTTTGCCCATAAACAACAGGCTGGCTTGCCAGTAAAGATAAAAAAAGTCAAAACCAAGCAACGGCAAATCCAATATGTGGTCTTTGGCCACCAAGGGCGGCTCTTGATGAAGCTCCGGGGCAGCGGCGATATTTGGCAGGGGCTGTATGATTTCCCAATGGTAGAAGCTGACGCTGGAACCACCGTGCCGCCCGTGCTGCGGGCGGTGCTGGAAGTGGCCAACGCCCGCCCGCTCCAACACTTGGCCGTGCCCAGTCCGGTGGGAGACTGGCCGCTGCGCTTCGTGCGCGAATCGGGGGTTTATCAGCACATCTTGACCCACCAACGCCTCTCTGCCACTTTTTTGCAGGTAGAAATCATTGACGAACACTTTGTGCACTCACTGGCCGAACAACTGGGCGCCGCCCCTTATTGGCCCGATGAAATTGCTACATTGCCCAAGCCGATTTTGATCGTCAAATACTTGGAAGATTCATTTTTTTAAATTAACTTTCCGACGTTATCATTTATTTTTGGGTCAACAATCACTCACTATGGTCAATAAAGCAATTTTAGTCGGAAATTTGGGCAAAGACCCGCTCGTTCGCCATACCGAAGCCGGTGTGGCCGTCGCCACGTTCTCCATTGCCACCACCGAGCGGTATAAGGACAAAGAGGGCAACCAACAGGAAAAAACCGAATGGCACAACATTGTGCTGTGGCGGGGTTTGGCAGAGGTGGCCCAGAAATACCTCAAAAAAGGCGACAAAGTCTATATTGAGGGCAAAATAACGAACCGAAAATACCAGGCCCAAGACGGCACTGATCGCTACATTAGTGAAATTGTGGGCGACCAAATGCAGATGCTGACCCCCAAGGGCGGGGCTGGCGGCGGGGGCTTTCAAGAGGCACCCCTACCCAACGAAGAACCTACCCGTAGGTCTACTATGACAACAACTAGCGAG
>JAYUVL010000350.1:0-8338 GCA_043754075.1 Cytophagales bacterium
CTCCAAGATTTTGGCCAAGTATAAAAAGTTGTTGAATATTGAGCAATTTCAATACCATCAGGTCACGGATGATCATCGTTTCAACGACCGTCGGATCAACGTGGTCAATTGTTGGGAGGACAACTATGAGATTTCGCCCGGCAAGCCGCTACCCGAAGCAGGAAAATCTGCTTTTCTAGCCTTGGCCAAATCGTCGGCCGATCTGAAAAACGGGTTGATCCATGCCGTGGTGACTGCCCCCATCAATAAGTTCAATATTCAAAGTGACGATTTTCCCTATCCCGGTCATACCGAATATTACGAAGCGCAGTTTGGCAAAGCGGGGAGCCTCATGCTCTTGGTTGCAGAGAATTTGCGCATCGGGACAGTAACCGGCCATTTGCCTTTGGTCCAAGTACCGGCCACCCTCACCCGAGAGTTGATCAATAACAAGCTGGAGATACTACTGCAATCGCTCCGCAAAGACTTCGGGCTCAAAAAACCCCGGATAGCGGTGTTGGGCCTCAATCCCCACGCGGGCGAAGATGGACTGCTGGGCGACGAGGAATTGGCCATTATTTCCCCGGTAGTTAACGATTACAAGGAAAAAGGGCACTTGGTTTTTGGACCCTTTCCGGCCGACGGCTTCTTCGGGATGCACACGTACAAAAAATTTGATGCCGTGCTGGCCATGTACCATGATCAAGGGCTGATCCCGTTCAAGATGTTGGGGTTTGAGACCGGGGTGAACTTCACCGCTGGCTTGTCGGTGGTGCGCACTTCGCCCGATCATGGCACAGCTTACGACATTGCTGGCACGGGGGTCGCCGATGAAAGTTCGTTCTGTTCAGCCTTGTTCTTGGCTTTGGACGTGCTCAAAAACCGAGCACTCTATGACGAGCAGCGGCCCAAGCGCGAGGGGAAACCCATCGTTGAGCTCAAGCCAGTCGCCGGGGAGCACGAGCTGAGGAAGCTCCAGTAACTTCGGCCAGTATTGTTTCCCGCCAGAATATCGTTAAGATCAGTGGTTCAGTGCCAATGGTGCTTGCTTTGGAAGACACCCAATCAACAATGATGAAAATCTATTATCATGGTCCGGGCGATTTTTTGTCATTTTTTTTGGTTGCTTGGCGGGGTCATCGGGGCGTGTTTGCCTCCCCAAGTCGTGGCACAGGGCCGCTTGCTGGGGACTGGGGCCCGGGCAGCCGGCCTGTCCAACTCAACTGTAACACTAGGTGATGCTTGGGCCATCTTCAACAATGTGGGTGCATTGGCTTGGCAGCGGGAAACGGCCCTGCTCTTTGCCTACGAAAACCGCTTCACCACCACGGGGCTCCATTCGGTGCAATCGGCAGCGGTCCAGCCTTTCCAATGGGGGGGCACTGGGGGCTTTTCTTTGTTTCGTTTTGGTGATGCCCTGTTCAATGAAACCGTGGCTGGTTTGGCTTTGGGCCACCACATCGGCAATTATGCGGTCGGGGTGCGGGTGAACTATGTCCAGCTTTCGTTGCAAGGCCTAGGCACACGCAGCCGGCTCGCCCTAGAGTTCGGCGGTTCCGCCCAGCTGACTTCCAAGTTATGGCTGGGAGCGCACATTTATAACTTTAACCAAGCCAAGATCGCCGATTTTCAGGACGAGCGCATCCCCACCCTAATGAAGGCTGGCCTTTCATATCGGCCGGATAAAAGACTGATGATCAATGCTGAAGTGGCCCAAGATCTTGGTTTTCCCACCCAGATCAGGGCCGGGGCCGAATACTACCTGCTGGAGAAGCTTGCCCTGCGGACGGGCATTTCCAACCAACCCTATACCCAGTCCTTTGGCGTTGGGTGGTCATTGTGGGCGTGGCAAGTGGACTATGCCCTGAGCACTCACCCCCAACTGTTACCCTCGCACCATATTTCACTCGTTTATCGGTTTCGAGAGGGCATCAAAAATAAAAAACGCACAAAATCGGACGCAGAGCAGTAAATTTGGGCACCTATTATAAAAAATGCCCTTTTTTTCCATCGTCATACCGGCCTATAATCGGGCAAAGTTGATAATACCGGTGATCCAATCGGTACTGGCTCAGACGTTCAGTGATCATGAACTTTTGATCATTGATGATGGCAGCACCGACGAGACCCACGACATGATTGACCTTCACTTTGGTTATCATCCTCAGGTGATCTATTTCAAGAAAAAAAATGAGGAGCGCTCCGTGGCCCGCAACACTGGCCACGTACTGGCCCAAGGAGAGTACGTAGTTTTCCATGACTCGGACGATCTGATGCTGCCCCATCACTTGGCCGAGCTGAGCAAAAAAATTGAGCAATATCCCATGTGCAATTTCTTTGCGACCAAGTTTGTTACCCAGCGCCAAGGAAGGCTGGTGCCCTCAGACATTGAGGCCCTCCCCGAAGGATTATACGATTACCATTTCTTGTTGGCCGGCAATCCATTGGCCGCCTTTGTGTGTGTAAGAAAAAACAATCCCCGTTGGGTGCCCTTCCCGCCCGAGTTCAATATGTGTGAGGATTGGATCTTTCATTTTTGCAATTATTTTCAAGACCAAATCTGCCTTATTGACCAGACCACGATCGTATTGCACGATCACCCAGCGCGAAGCATGGCCAACAACCAACATGCCATACGAGGGCGGCTGGCGGCGATGAACTATCTGACAGCACGGCTGACCCTGCCCGATGCCGAGCTGCGCCAGCTCCGGGGCCATTCGCACCGTTTCTGTGCCATTCACAGCTATTTGGACGGGCAGAAAAGGCAGGCCATTGGCCATTGGTGGCAGAGTGTGGCCAACCTAGGCCTCCGGTCGGAGCATTGGATTTTATTGGCCAAGATAATGGTTGGGAGGGAGTTGGTCGAGTGGGGAAAAAGATGGCGGTCCACCTCCCTCACTGAAAACAATGACAATATCCCAATCCAATAAGCGTTTATTCATTAGTTTTGTAACTCTATCATCGGTCAAATTGTCAAGCGTAGTTCTAACTTTAACACCGCGATGAAATCCCTATTTTTGTTTTTATTGGCAGCATTACCGCTCTCAGTTTTTGGTCAGGTGACCTATGATGCGGCAACTAATACCTATACCATCACTTCGCTCACCGGTAATGGGATTATTTTTGACGGCCAAATGCAGCGTCCCGTCGTAAGCCCGGGAGCAAAGATCATCATCTTGCCACGCGCCACGCCGTATGAATGGATCGGGTTAAGCAACTTGGCTGGCACCACCAGCAACCCGATCAGGATCACTAATGGCCGGACTGGTGTCGTACGTATCAAGGATGATTCGTTTGTGATTTTTGGGAACTCGCGAAACGTAGTCGTCAAAGGAGATTTTGATGGGACGGTGCCTCCAGTAATTACGGCTACAGATACAGTCAGGTATGGTTTCATTATCGATCACAGCAGCATGTATTTCCCGGCACTCACCAAAGCCCGCACTTCAGGCAACGTGCCGAACCCACGCCAAACACGGGCGGGTATCGGTGTGACCGATGCCTCCCAAAATGTGTCCTTCTCACAGTTTGGTATTTACAACGTCACGGGATGGGGTTTTTGGATGAACAATATTTCAGCCAACTATGGCCGGGTGGTATTTACCCACAGCAAGATTGCTGGGTCATTTTTGGAGGGGGTATATTTGGGCAACACTAACCCTAGCACAACTGCCAACTTGGACAGTGCCCGGTTTGAGGACTTGATCATCGAGAACACTTGGAACAACGCCCTTCAAGTTTCGCAAGCAGCCACCAATGCCCCAGTAACGGTCCGCCGATGTAGCTTCAAAAACATTGCCGTCAACCAAGATGTGCATGGACAAACGGGAGGGGTAAGTTTTGGCCAAGGGGCCATTATCTTAGTGGAGAACAATACTTTCCAGAACGTGCATGGCAACTGGGCCACTGTTTTGTGCCGGGCCGGCATTATTCGCAACAATTTGGTAACTGCCAGCGATGGTATTTATTGGAACAACAGATCGGGGGAAACGACCGGCCGGTTGACTGTAACAAACAACACGCTGATTACGGTCCGTGCCATGCCTTCCCCGGGTTTTGGGGCCAATAGTTTTAATGCCTCTGGATCTTTCCATGCTGATATTTCTGCCCCGGGGCAAGCAGTCTTCACGAACAATATTGTGATTAATACCAGTCCAGGCGGCCGAATGGTGAGCACCGGGCCTACCATGAACCAGTCCAACAATTATTACGGAACCCAAATCACCCCCCATGCGGGCTTCAACCTGCCCCATAGAACCTTTGCCCTACCAGCCAGAGCGATTGGGCGGCCCTCTTTTTCTGGGGATTTTCGGATCCAGGCCAGCCATAGCAACGTCACCCGGGGCCCCAATTTTTCCCTGCTCCGCTGGCCCTTGCTCACCACTAACACGGTTGATACCGATCCGCCAACAGCACCTCTCAGCCTCACCGGGGTGCCGGGCAATGATAACATGGTGCTGCTCTGGTCGGCCAGTACCGATAATGTGAAGGTAACCAAATACATGATTTACATTGCTGGCGAACGGGTTGACAGTGTTGATTCCCCGCTATTGACCAAAAACATTATTGGCCTATTGCCTGCCACCAGTTACCCGTTTTCAGTACGGGCCAAGGATGCTGCTGGCAACATAAGTCCGCCCATCAGCAAAGATTTTACTGTGCGCAGTATCGGGCCAACTGTTCCCGGGCCGTTGGCCGTTGGCACGATTGAGTCAACATCGGTTAATCTGACTATTTCATCGCCTAGCAGCCCGACCAATGGAATTGCTTTAGTAGACTACGTCATCTTTCGGAACAATATCGCCATTATGAGTGTCAATGCCCAAACGCTTACTTTTGCCGTGACCGGCTTAACGCCTAACACTAGCTATATTTTTACTGTACGGGGCAGGGATGCAAATGGTAACCTGAGCGTTCCCTCGTCGCCGGTGGTAGTGCAGACAAAACCCTAGATTGTAGTTTCTTTTGGCGTCGGGGCGCTATATTTGAGTCGTAAACATAAGGAAGCAAGTCATGCAAAATTTCACGCGCATTATCTGGATTGCCGGATTCCTACTCACTTTTGTGGTCGTCTATTATGCTTCCTCGACCGGTTTTGGGCTTTCCGGCCTCACGGACAAGGGCATAAAAGAGGGTGCCCGCGATGGGGGCGGCTATTTTGCTGGTAGTCGCAGTGTGCGGGGGGGCGGGTCGCGCTATGGCAAATAGCGGATGGATTAAAAATCAGACATTAAGTTGAAAAAGAATCCCTGATCTCCTTCTCGGTTGAAGGAATATTCAAAACGAAACACCGAGGTATTGTACAGCACCAAGTCCAGTCCAATCCCCGTGCCCACCAAAGCCCGGTTGGTGAGCCGCTGGTTTTCCGGTGTCACAATCGGGTTGACCACATACCCTGCATCAGCGTATCCCTTGACGTAAATGGCAATGGGCATTACCCTGAATTGCTCCATTTTAATCCACTTATTGTGCAGATTGTGGGAAACCAACCGAAAGCGGAAAGTGTTTTTCACCACCCCCCAACGTTGCCCATCGATCACGTACAGATCATACCCACGTGGGAACTGCGACTGGTAGCCAAATGTTCGCATTTCGGTAAAAGGTTGTTGCTCCGGAAATGAAACATACCCCCGAAAACTGGCAGAATAGTAGAACAGGTTGTTCAGTTTGAAGAATTTGGCATACAACCCACTGATTGAGAACTGGCTGATGTCATCAAAATCCCCCAATCCCTTTTGGTTGACAGAGAGCCGGAGCAACATCCCCTTGAGCGGATAGGCCGCCATGTCTCGAATGTCTCGATTGAAGGTGTAGACCAGTTCGGAGTACCGCAACCGGGAGCGCCCTTCCAAAAAGTAGTTTTGGTTCAATTTGACAATAGTGTCAGCCACCACCTGTTGGTGGTGCCGCAAGTCCAAGAAATGGGTATTGTAAAACTGGCTGCGTTTAAAAATGCCCACCTCGGCCGTAAACCGTTCGCGGAGTACTTGGTCAAGGCGCAAAAAGTTGAGTTTGTTGTTTTCCGTCCGATAGGGCAAATTTTTGTTGTTGTCATAAAACACCCGAAAATTCAGCCCGAGGGTCTGGCGACGGTCAATGTAGGGAATGTTGTATTCAAACTCAATCTTGCGGGTAAAGCCCAGTTGGAGGGTGAGGCGCAGATCCTCGTTGCGCCCCCGGAAGTTTTGCTGAGTAAAGCGGATGCCATAGACCAACCGATCCAAATCGCGGCTTCGCTGTTGCCACCATTCATTAAAGTTGCGGTCGGCCAGTTCTAGGATCGGGACAGGGTAAGTGTACCATTTCTCGACTACGCTGACGATTAGATCAATCGTATCGCCCTGCACTGGAAAATGGAAAACTTCGGCCAATACGAAGAGGTTCGTGTTGAAAATTTTGCTGGCCTCGCGCTGAAGCTCAAGGCTGATCCCCTGTTTGGCAATTCGGCTGCCAGGCTTGTGCTTTAACTCCCGGAGAATGATCCGGTCAATGGTTTTATGGTTGCACTCAAAGTGGACACCCCGGATATAAAAACTGTCAGTGCTTGTTAGAAGGGTATCAGGTTGGGCAGCTATTGCCCCTTGGGTGGGTTGCGTATCTACGGTTTGGGCACATAGATGGAGGGAAAAAAGAATATTTTGGCCAATCAAACAAACGAGGAACGCCCCTTTTATCTTCTTGAGAAGCAAAGACAAAAAACCAATAGTAAGATGTTCTGTATGGAATAAATGATTCATTGAGCAAGCCGCCGATATTTCTACTAACAACGTTACACCAAAATGGCCAGACTGCATGAGCACTTTGACAAACGTTAACAGCTTTTAACCGGATTTTGGAAATCGAGTATAGGGCAAAAGCAAGAAGTGGGAACCACCAAGTGATGGTTCCCACTTCGAGTCATTTTACGCAAAATGGCCTAGTTCTCGATCCAGAGCCGGGCCGTGACCACCTCACCGTCCATCACCACTTTGACCAAATAGAGGCCGCTGCGCAGAATGGATGCTTTGGCGCGGGCCGTGCCCTTGTTGGCATTGGTGCTGAACCGTTGGACGAGGGCACCGGTGGCATCGGAGATAAAGATCTCGGCTTGGCCAGAGCGCGGTTCATTCAGGGCAATGAACAAATCATCGCCAAAACTGTAAATGCGTGCCCCAGCAGAGGCCGATTGTCCCACCACTTCAGTGGCAGAGCGGAGGTAGAACCGGTTGGGGTGATTGCCCGCCTGAAGTTGCAGGGTATGGCCCCGGTTTGGCTCCAAATAATAGAACTCGCCAGTGTTGCGATCCTCGAGGAACATTCGTTCGGTCGTTAGCCCACCCGCCAATTGCTCGGCACTAAAAGTATGGAGACCTGCCCGTTCAATGGCCACAGTCAGGGGGACTTCCAACCCCTGTCCATCGTTTGGCAAAGCGAGGATTTGGTAGCGACCATTTTCGTGGAAACCCGCCAGCCGTGGTCCATTGGCGCGATCCAGCTTAGTGGCGTCGGCTCCTTGATCAAAGTTGTCGGTAAAGCCCGCACTGCGGGTAAACTGGAACTGGTCTTTGGCCCCATTGGCCCCGGTCAGGCTCAGGAGCAGGTGGCTTGCCTCGTTGCCCTCGGAACGGAACAAAGCAGTATTGCTCACCACACCCAAGCGGTGCAGGTTGCGGAAGCTCAAGTTGCCAGTACCGGCCGCTGTGCGCAAGACAAAGAAGCCTTGGCCCACGCCAATATAGTTGATCAAGCTACTGGTACCGGTACGGCCGGGATCGGCGAGTGAAGTAGCATTGATGGCCACATAAGCCCCGCTACCACCGCCTAGACGGTCATCCTGCCAAACATAGGCAGAACCCGCAAACCCACTGTTGGCAGCATCCTCGAGCAGGCCAGTACCACCCCCGGCCCCGTCGCTGATCAGCAGTGGCGAAGGGTAAGGGTTGCCCATTAAGTTGAAGCCCAAAAAGTTGGTATTGGCCAAGGTCCGGGAAGTACTGACGTTGATGTTGCCATTATTGGGGAAGCCTAGGAAGGTAATGGCCCCACCGTTGATGGCCGAGTAGCCTACGCCGGCCCGCAGGGTGGATCCGGCCAAATTGATGCCCGAGGTCATGCCTTGCCATTGGTTGGTGGCCTCATTGTAAGAGAAGCGGAAATCGCCCAATGTGCCGGTAAGCTGGCTGATTTGCGCATTCTGGACGGGAGTTGACCAAAAATTATAGGCTGGGGCATTTCCTGAGGCATACCCATTGTCGCGGAAGGCCCTGAACAAACCGCCCTGTGCCACAGTACTACCCTCCACTTGCACAAAAGCAGCGCCGTTCCGGGTATTGATGGTCCCGTTGTTGGTCAATACCCGATTGACGGTCACCACGGTCCC
>JAYUVL010000351.1:0-9741 GCA_043754075.1 Cytophagales bacterium
GGAAACAGCCCTTTGTCCAAGTGGCGGATGGCTTGGTGGACGTCTTCTTTGGTGGCGGAAACCCCGCGCTGGGCATAGCGTTCGCTCATGGTGGGTGTAAAAATACCCGCAATTTTACCTAAACTGGGCGGTATTGGCAACTACTGCCGGGGTAAGAGTTTTTGGGATTGTCAACAAATTTTTCAATCATTGCCGGGGCTCGGGGCTTTGGCCGTGGCAGCCAGTCCGCGCTAATAAGTGAAATGAGCGTCTATTGATGGGCCTTGCACAGGGTTGGAGTCCCGCATCCATTGTTGTATGTCGGCCAGTTGACTAGGAGTGAAATCGTCTCGGTAGATCTCCTCAAACACCTTGAGCTTAACATCGAGCGGGGAGAAATGGGGATGCTCACGCTCTACCCTCCGCTTGGCCATCAGGTGCAGTTCGGCCAGCATTTCAAACCCCATTCGCGCGCGCTCGGCCTCCGGCTTGGCAAAGATGAGCTCAAATTGTTTGCGCATTACGTGCTCGGGGGTATCGTGGACAAACCGGGACATGGCAAAGAAGGGGTTAGATGAGATCAAAAGTAGTTAATTTTAGCCGATTAACCCATTCGCGCAAATAAGCATGATCGAGATTGGGGTTGCGCAGCAGGCTCTCAATGTCTTGGGCTTGTCGTTCACTAAACAGCACTTGGATCCATTGCAATTTGGCTATAACCAAGTCTTCGATAGCGATGACCCAAACCACGCCACCAACCTCCATAAAGCTTTTACGCCTTTTCATGGCCAATTGGCTATACGTATCGCTTTTCATTACAATGAAATCAATTTTTACTCCAGTAGTCTGATCAATGACATTGAACATTCCTCGTCGGCTAACCTCGTCCACCACAGTAGGTCCATGTATGTATGAGCCCTCAAACAGAGCCATGAAATTATCGACTTGGTGATGTTGCAAATGGATGACCACATCAATGTCCCTTGTCATTCGGGCGACGGTGTAATAGCCCATTGCCAAACTCCCAGAGAGCATGTAGGTCAGTTGTTGTGCCTCCAACTGGCTGGCTATTTTAGCAAAAAAGGCAATCATTGTTCAAAAAAAGAATAACTACAAAATATTTTTGAATTGTTTTTTGGTAGCTTTTTCAATCATTGCCGGGGCGCGGGGCTTTGGCCGTGGTAAAAAACGGTTTGAGGTAATCGGGTTCAAAATAGGCCACTTCCACCCGATTGGGCTGCAACAGGGCCAGTTGGCCCACCGCCCGGGCCGTGGGATAAACAGGATCGATCAGCCACAAATTGGGATGGGGCAACAGCGCTTTGCACTTGGCCGCCCCACTGCCAAAAATCAGGACGGGCCCCTGTGCCAGGTCTGGTGCCAGTGAATCATGGGTCAAAACATGGGCCTGGGTAGGGTGCAACTCACGCAAGCAACGATCGTATTGGGCCCAATAAACCTCCATCCGCCGGGCATCCAGCAGGGGGCAAAGAACGGCAGCCGGATCCAAAATAGCCGTTTGGGCCACTTGCCAAGCCATCGCCTTGAGTGTATCGACCGCCAAGAGCGGCAGGTCGCGGGCCACGCACAGTCCTTTGGCCGTGGACACCCCAATCCGCAGGCCCGTGTACGAGCCCGGCCCGGCCGAAACCGCAATGGCCGTCAGGTCATTGACCGATCGCTGCACGTGGTGGAGCGTGTGTTCAATCAGCCGGGTCAACATTCCCGAGTGCGATTTTTCTTGGCTAATTTCGCTGTACGAGATCAACCGCCCAGCTTCGTGCAGGGCCACCGAGCACACATTGCCCGAGGTCTCAAGGCTCAGCAATAAGTGAAGGTCATCATTTGGGGTGGACATGGCACAAAATTACGTCAATTGTACCCCGAAATGGATACCAAATGAAAATGGATGTTAGATTGACAACTAAGCAACTATTTGATTATTAATATGTTGTGATATAAAGTCGCCGATTGGATTTTAACGGCCTCAATGCTGGCCACGCAATTGGCCGCCCAACCAGCGTGTTTTGCGTGCTATGTCTCGGCTTGACTGCGCTCCCAAACCGAACGGGCCAGGGCGTAATCCTTGCGATCGGCCGCACTCGACAACTGGTGGCTGAACCCATTGGGCACCCCGCTCAGTCCCGCCCGGGCCACCACGACATCGTCCAAGTTGCACTCATTGCGAAATTGAAAGTCGATCTCGGCGAGGCGGTGTTGGGACAAAAAATCGGCGGGCATGGCCTCAACCAGCCAGCGGAAATAACACATATTGTTTGCATGGCGGTTGACATCGATGTCGTACCAACCTACTTGGAACTGCCGCTCGTGCAGCGGATCGGCCACCGGAAAGATTTTGCCTTTGGCCACTGGCAATGGGGCTTCGTCGCCCCCGATCCTGAACACATTCAGGAAATCGGGCACACTGATCATTTGGCGCTTTTGGAGATCAATGACCGGCCACGTGCTGGTGGCTTGCCCAATGAGCAGGCCCGATTCGTCAAAAATCCGAAAATCGCGGTAGAAGAAATATTTTTCCGATCCGGAGGGGAACGTTTTGACCGTGATCTCTTGCCCGTGGCTGGGATAAGTAAACAGTTGGAGCTTCATGCGCGAGAGCACCCACGCAATGCCGCGCTCGTGCAGATCATAGACCGAAGCCCCCGACTGCATCACATTGTTATTGGCGGCTTCCTGCAAGTAATTGACCAAAGCGGGGAGCGTCAACCGGCGCTGGGAGTCAATCTCGTTGGATCGGATCTTGAACTTCTCAAAATGGACCTCAATTTTTGGGGGGCGTGCTACTTCCAACATTAGATTAAGGGTTCTGAGCGGGTTGTCCCGCAATTTTGGGCAATATTAGCCAAAAAGCTACACCTATGGAACTTTTTGTGGCCGCCACCACTTATATTTGCATCCCGCTTTGAGGGAAAGTAGATTTCTCGGGGCGGGAAAATGCCCAATAACGTTTAGGGGCCGACCGGTTTTGACAGCGTGAGTGAGGGCGTGTGCAAGCATGTCGGGGTTGGCTGGTGTTACCCGTTAAACAATGCCGCAAACAATAACAGGCGAAAATAACTACGCCCTGGCCGCTTAATTTAGGACTAAATTAAGTACCATGTCCCCGGGAGCCTACGTGCTGCTGGTTCCTATATGGGGGCATCATCTCGCAGCGCTGGCCATCCGCAAAGTTGTGGTGCGTAGGCAAGACACAAGCAACTAAGGTGCGGTTCGGTGTGTTTCCCGCCTGGCCGTGCCCGACAACCAACGGAAAATAAACATGTAGAAGGCACGTTGGCGCCATGTTCTGGACGAGGGTTCGACTCCCTCCGGCTCCACAAAGTTTATTTTTAGTTGCTTTTAGTTACCCTTAATTGCTTGTATTGCCCCCAAATATAGGCAATTTAATGTAACTAGACGTATCTGGAAATGAATGAATGTAACAAAAAGGGTATACTTTTAGGTATACCTTTTTTTATTGCTCACTTATGAAGATCAATAAAGTACGATTTTACATAGTTCACCCCAAGCGGGATCAATCGGCTATTTACCTCAAGTTCTACTTTGACGGTAAACGCTTGCAAGGCACTACTGGCATAAGTATACCCACCAGGCACTGGGACCAGAAAAAAAAGCAGCCCAAGGCCACGCTGGCTGAATACCATACCTACAAGGTGGCCCTTGATAAAATAGAAAAAATTATCAGGGAGTATTACGCTAGTTGCCTAGATACTGGGAAAAAGCCCAGCGAAGAAGACATATGGGCACATTTGAAAGATAAGCTAAACGGCGGGGGGCAGGTCAAAAAGGCTTTCTTTGGGTGCATAGATGATTACATACAGTACAGGATTGACGGCAAATCAGCGGAAAACTCCCTCAAAATATACGGTACGATGCGCCATATGCTTACCGAGTTTCAAGAAGAAACAGGACACTTTCTCTCTTTTGAGCGCATCACCAAGGAATTTGAAGACCGGTACAGGGCGTTTTTGATGAGCCGTAAAACCTCCAAGTACAAAGAAAAAGGCAACCCCGAAGGGTTGTTGAACGGCACAATGGCCAAACATATTTATAATCTGAAAAATTTTATGGGCTGGGCCTTGGAACGCGGCTACCACACCAACGAAGCGTTCAAAGCCTTTGACTCCAGCAGAAAGAACGACCGTCCCCGTGGTAGTGGGCGCAATGACATCATTGTGCTTACTGAACTGGAGTTGCAAACACTGAAAGAACACGATTTTTCGGACAACCCTAGGCTTGCCAACGTGAGGGACGTTTTTTTGTTCGCTACTTACACTGCGCAACGTTGGGGGGATGTGCAGGCATTCAAGCCAGGGGATATTGTGGACAACAAATGGGAATTTACGGCCAAAAAAACAAAAGAGATAATCAATGTACCCCTGGTGGGCTGGTGCGCTGGGGCATTGGAGGTATTGGCCAAACATGGTGGGAACCTCCCCAAAATGATCAGTGAGCAAAAGTTCAACAAGTATATCAAAGAGGCTTGCAAAGCGGTGGGCATCACCAGGGAGGCAAGCATACAACGGGGGAGCGGCAAAGAGTTATTAGAATTCAGGGGGCCAAAGTATGAATTTATAAGCAGTCACTGCGCACGGCGGACGGCCATTACCATACTTTGTACCAGGGGAATGCCCCTCAACATTTTGCAACAACTAACGGGGCATGATGATATTGAAACGTTGATGAAGTATGTGACCACGCCCAAAGAGGAATTGGCAAACTGGTTGAGCCGGGTAGGCAAGTAGGCATTTTTTGCCCGTGTCGCACGTTTCCAAAATATTTTTTTGCAACACGCTGTTTTTCAACAAAATGGATAGTAGGCTAAAAGAATTCCTATACTGTAATGCAAAAGAACTCTGACCCAACGCTATCCAAAAAAGGAAATTTCAGATGATTTTTTGTGCAATATGATTGGAAAAACAAAAAAGGCCGCTTCACTGCGGCCTTTTTTGCTATTTTCTAATGAGGGGGTTGTTATCGATTAGTTTGTTCCAAGACGCTTCGGGGCTATCCCACACGAACGACATGTCGACCTTGGTGTCAGTAACGTATTTGAGCTCCTGCGAAGTCAGGGCTTTAAGTCCAAACTCTCTTACCTTTTGGATAAGAATTTCCTGTTGTGCCTGTACGGGCAAAGAAGCGGCCTTTTCCGTTGTGCCGTTGTTGGCGTTGCCCTTCTTTCCAACACGGGTTTCAACGTGCTTGATCAAGTCCTCAAAGAAGTTAACACCTGCAATGTCAATGATTTTGGTGCCGGGGTTGCCGTTGACCTCAATCACATAGCTTTTGTCTTTGTCGCGCACAATGTCGACCCCTGCGAACTCTAAACCACAGGCGGTGGCGGCTTTTACTGCCATGCTGGTTTCTTCGGGTGTGAGGTCAATCTTTCTACCGCTCCCGCCCTTGCTAATGTTGGCCCTGAAATCACCTTTGTTTGCGGTGCGCTCCATTGCTACCGATACCTTGTCGCCCACCACAATAGCCCTTATGTCCTTGGAACCGCCCTCCAAAAACTGTTGCAACAAAATATCGACATCGGCTTTGTAGAAACTTTCAAGGGCCGTGTTTGCTGCCAGCTTGCTTTCCAGTATCATCACGCCCACGCCCTGCGAACCTTGCAAGGTCTTGGCCACGGCGGGCAAACCGCCAACTTTGGCGATCAGGAAATTCACGTCGTCGGGTTTGTAGGCGATCACTGTTTTGGGTATCCTTACTTTCTCCTGGGAAAGCCTTTGCGAACAAAGGAACTTGTTGGCCGCAACCCGCAACCCATCGGCGGGGCTGGGGCAGTAAATGCCCAGGTTCCGGTTAAGGTGCTCCACCACGTTCAGGCCATAATCCAAGTTGCGGCCAATGCGGCAAACAATAGCATCTGTTTCCGCAATGTTCAGGCGTTCGCCTTTGTCGTACACCCGGTCGTAACCATTGACTGAATCGGACAACATCAAATATAGGTCGTCGGGGTTGACAACCTTCACTACATGGCCGCGTTTCTCGACGGTGTCCACCAACATTTGTTGGGGGCTGTGGGATAAAACTAGTAACCTCATAAGAATTAAATATTTAGTTTATTGGCTCAAAGTTCCTAATTGGGCTTCGTTAGGAAAAGGACAGGTTTTACGATACGCCCAAATAAGTTTCCAGTAGTTTTTTAGCCTCAAAAACGGCGGTAGCAAGTGCGCTGTATTTCTGTTCCTCGGTCATGGGCTGCCCTTTGCCATAACCGGCCACGCGGTCTCCATGAAAAAGCACTGGCTTGGTTGTGCCCTCCGTGCCTTGCTTGATGCCCCTGCCAACAATTTGGCCCAAGAGGTCTAAGGTGATTTGTTCTTTGGTCATTTTCTGTTATAGCCAAAAGGGTTTAGGATAATGGACTGCTTGGCGCGTTCCTCGGCCAACCTTTGTTCAAATGATTGGATTGCGCCATAGGCCCGCAAAAGGTCATTATAGGCCCGCCAAAGAAACGCCTGTATTTCCTCGGGGCTTGGGGGCGGGCTTTGGCGTTGCATGGCCGAACATTGGTCGTAAATCGCGCGCAAATCGTAAATCAGGCTTCGGTTTGGGTACATATTGTTAAGGGTTTAAGGGTGATGAATGCCTGTTTTTTCCCGTGCTGCCCTAATTGTCTGGGTCAGATACCTTTCGGGGTCTGGCCGTTCCAGTGCTTTGAGGGACTTCTTTTTCAGTATTTCCATAATTTTCCAATCGGGCTTGCCCTGCTGCACCAAGAGGCAAGCAAATTGAAAATCATACGCGCTGCGGTCACTGCCCCCCTTGGTGCTCACTGGCTTCTGATAAACCACAGGGGGGGGACTTTGGCCGGGTTCAGGTAATTCCACCTGGGCAAACCTGCGCTGCGCTTTGTGGAGCTTCACCAAGGGATATTGCCCGTTTTGTTCATACTTGGGCTTTCGGTTGTCAAAGCCTGGCAAGCGGCCGATTTGGTGGGGCTTGGCACTGGCCATGTCGCCCTGGAAGCGGGCCGCAAAGTGGCGGCAAAGCTGCAAGGCGCGGGCATCATCTTGGGGTGTTTCGGGCAAGATGAGCCATGCTTGGTAATTTCCCGGTGAAGTTTCCATCAGGGCGCACGGTCGTACGGTGGCCAGCTCGCTCAATACGTCGCGGCGGAGGTCATCCAACAAAATATACTGGTGGCCCTGGGGGCGGGCAAAAATGTGGAACCCTTCGCTGTTCAGGTGGCGCAACCTGGGCAAGTAGCTGGCCACGTTGGCGGCGGGCACCACTTGGGCAAGGGCCACGCGGTGGCGGTCGTGGTGGATTGCCCTCACTTGCCAACACTCGGCATCAAAGGCAGCCAAAAATGATTCTACTATTTCCATGAATGTGAGAGGGTTCCCCCCCTGTGGTTTATGATTGTTTTTTTGACAAAATAGAACGGGAAAGACGAAGGGTAAGAAGGGGGGTAAAAAGTGGCGTGTATATATAGGAACTTTACCCCTTTACCCCTCGGCCTTTTTTTTGTACTTTTTCCAGGGGGGTAAAGGGTAAAAATCCCTTATATATACCTTTACCCTTACCCCTCCAGATATTTATATAAATCTGGAGGGGTAAAGAGCATTTTAGAAATACACCTGCCTTGCCCCCTCATTGAAGCGGTAAATATTTTTATCATCTTTATGCAGGATGTCCGCTTGTACCATTGCTTGCACCATTTTTTTCATGGAGTCAAAGCCTCGTTTTTTGGGGTCGCTGCTTTGAAGGGCCTTTATCATCTCGCTGTTTGTATAGGCCGCTGTTCCTCCGGTTGTGGCGGCCAAGGCTAAACCGGCCATATCTCGCTTTCTCTGAAAATCTTTGTCCGCACACTTTTGGGCGTTGGCAAACTCGGCAGGGTCGGTAATGCTGGAAAACATCCCCTGTTCTTTGTTGTACCGGAACGGGAAAGAGGGCAAGTCTTCGCCGTAGCGGAAAAACTTTCCCTTGAAATAGTGGGTGCCGTCTTCGTTCTTTACCACTGATATTGTGGCCGCTCCTTTGCGCTCGGCCTCGCTCCCGGCGTGTCCCCTCATTTTTTCGCCGCCTGGGTTGAAGTGCAGATAGCCGATCCCGGCGAAGTTGTGCTGTTCGGCACAGGCCGAAAGTTCTTCCAACAGTTCAAACGATGCCTTGGCATTGTTTGGGTCATCCAGCAGGTCGGCCAGGCCGTCCAGAATAAACACCCCGATGTCGGGGCCGTGTTCTTCTATGATATCGAACACCGCTCTTTTACGGTCGGCCCTGGGCACACCACGCAGGGCGTAGATCTTGATCTGGGCCGGTGTATCCACTATGTTTGCCTTTTTGGCTGCTATCTCGAGTAAGCTCTTTACATGGCCCCTCGGTTGCTCGGTGTCGATCAGAATGATTTTTTCACCTTGGGCCAAGGTCACGCTGATGCCCAGTAGGTCGGCTACGTCCTTGCCAACGACTGAGGCAATCAGGTTGGGGATGACCGCAAACGATTTCCCAGCTTTGGGGGCCCCGTTAATGAAGGAAAACTCGCCCCTGATGCCAAAGGGGGATTCGCCAAAGAACACGATTGGTTCGGGTTTGGTAACGTTAGTTTCCAATGTCACCTCATAGTTTGCCAGTTTGAACGTTGTGGGCCTTGGCACTGGCGTGGGTTCCACTTCAACTGGGTAAGCGTTTTTAATTGTTTTTTCCATGGCATTTTTTAAATTTTTTTTGTGAAAAATGCCCGGAACCCGCTATCTTTGAGCCTGTTAATTCTTTAAGATTTTGGGTTCCGGGGGCTGCCACTAGGCGGCCTTTTTTTTGTTCTTTGCGGCAATGGCCGCTAGTACTTCGTCCTCAAGGTAGAACACCCTACGCCCTACCCGGTGCTGTGGTATCAGTCCCCTCCTCACGTAGTTCATGCGGCTTGCCTCCGATATTTGGAGCAGCTCGCACAACTCTTTGGCGGAAAGTATTTTCCTTTTTCCGTTGGCGTTGTGGGCGGGGTTGTTGGTGAGGTGTGCGATAACCGCGGTCAGCGTTTCCTCGATGCGCTTTAAGGTTACTTCCAGTTCTTTAAACATTGTTACTTGTTTTTTAAGTTGTGCGCAAAGTTGAACCGCCAACAAACGAAAGGAAAGGACAGGGATGCGGCTAGCTATTGCAATTGTAAATACCCGGCAAAGGGTGAGACTTTGCCGGGTGTGGGTATGCCCTTTGTGGGGTTCTTAGAATAAATCCAGTTGCTTCTTGCCCTTTCTGATGGGCCTTTTGTGCTTGGCCTCCCAGGCGGTCACGCGGCATTTCTCGGAGCAGTACAGTTGTTTGTGGTGGCGGTGGGTGTAGGCTTGGCCGCAATGCTTACAAATGCGGGTGCCCTCGGTAATGTGCACCTCACTACGATTTTCGTTATTACGATTTTCGTTGTTACCGTCTTGGGCCTTTTGCTTGCCAATGTTTTGGCCAGTGGCAAAGCCAATGGGGCGCAATCCCGGCGCGCTGGGCAGTTCAAAATGGGTGGGCGGTTCTGGTGGTGGTGGGCTGGCAATGGAGGGCGCGGCGGGGTATGCTTCGCCCTCCACGGCGGTGCGCTTGCTGAAGTACCACACGAACAACGTGCAAAGGATAAAAACTGCCTCAAAGCCAGCAAAACCGTACTGGTAGGCAAACACGTTGGCCGTTTCTTGGGCCTTGGCCTCGGTGGTGGCGGCTTCGCGGGCCTGCATGGTGGCGGCCAGTTGTGCTTCTTTTTTGTGTAACAATTCCTTTTCCTTGCCGGTCAACCAA
>JAYUVL010000352.1:0-2129 GCA_043754075.1 Cytophagales bacterium
TTGGGCCGCGTCGGCCACCAAAAACGCCAGTCCGTTGACAGTGCTGTCCGCAAGTTTTAGTTTTTCCGTCTTGACAATGTCCGCCGCCAGCAGGACAAACTCGATGTGGAGCGAGGCATTGGCAAAATCAACAATTTTCTGGGCGGTTTCGTCGGCAAGGTTGGCAAATGCCAGCGAGGCGATGAACTGGGGGTAGGTAATGTCCGGGAGTTGGGCCAGGCCGGCGGTGGGTGTGCCCGGCTCAAGCCCGCCCTGGCCAACAATAGCTGCCACCACCCGCTGGTTGCAGCGCAGGGCAAAAAGCAGGTTATCGGCCAACACCTCAAACTGCTGGTTTGACCGCAGCCCTTCCATTTGGGAAAAAACGTCGCCGAACATGTCCAAATCGTCAAAATGGGAGTCAGCGGCCAGCCATTTCAATGCCTTGATCCTCACGTTGAAAATTTGGGCGAGCATCCCCCCAGACAGGGCCTTGATTTTGCCACCCGAAAGGAGGAGCACTTTTATATCGTTGGAGAGCCGTCTCACCTCTTTTTTCAAAGGGTCTTGCAGTTGGGGGGACAGGCTGTTCCGCAACTGAAAGCAGATCACCTCGTAGTTTTTTGCGGTTGCGAGCATAATCACAAAGGTAGCGGTGTTTTTTTGGATAAAAGCGGGGGCAAGTTGGCCAATGAACAAAAGTTATTTCGTCAGCTTGCCAAGGTCAATTCCCAACACATCGGAAAAGGAGGTTTGCACTGTTGGCCCGGCGATCCCGGCGGGGGTTGGCTCCACCCGGAGCCACTGGCCCGTGTCCAGGCAATGGACAAACGCCTCCAGTATGCCGTGCTTCTCAATGGCATTGCGGGCCTTTTTGATGGCTTGGGCCTTGCTCTTGTGCTCGTCCACCTCGATCACCACCTCGGCGGTTAGACCTTCGGTAAAGAATGAAATGTCGGGGATCTTGAGGCCCTTGGCATCGATCCGGGCGTGGTGGACGGCCCGGTGGGCGCGGTTGCGCTTGCGGTTGTAGGCTTCGGACAGGTCTTGGCAGAACAAGGTCTCGGCCAAGTTTTCGGCGGGCGACATGCCCAAGGCCACTGCGCCCTGGGAAAAATCTTTGCGGCGGATGGCTTTGGGGTCATCCCAACGGTTGCGGGGCTTGGGCATGGTGTTTTTTATTGGCAAAAATACAAAAAAGCCCCTCAAAAAGGGGCTTTTTTAGTGGGTAACTGCACATAAAAAAACTATCTTATCATCTGGTGAGCCGGACGAACACGCCGCCCAGGGTGCGCACCGCGCCGAAGTACAGCCACACGGGCCGAAAGCCGGCCTGGCGCATCATGTCGCGGAAAATGCGGTCAATCTCGCGGCGGGAAAATGGGGTATCTGGCAAGAATACATACAGCGCGTCGTGGATCACCGTCGGGTAATACATTCGCAGCAGGCCCGTGGCGGGGTCGTGCCGGCCATCCGGGGCCAAGGTGGCCCCGTCAAACTCGAAACCCGCCCGGACCGTGACCAGTACAATGGCTATCACTTCGTGAAAATCGTGCAATTGGGTTTTACCCGTGGGTCGGGCAGCATTTTGAAATAATCCAGCGGGTTTGACATCTCTTGGTTCGTTTTTGCCCATGAATTAAGCATAATTTTGTACTCCTCCAAGAAATTAGGTGCGATTGCCCTGGGCTTGGGCCGCCTCTTCTTTGGTGGGGGTATAGTTCCGGTCATGGCAGGCGTCAAAATATTCCATGACTAAATGCCCTACCCGGTCTATTTCTTTCTTCAGTGGGCTATAGGCCGCAGAGCTGACTTTGGGGAGGTTTTTCTTTTTGTCCCAGTCTCCTGGCTTGCAGGTCAGCCCGGTGGTTTGGCGGGAGTAGCGTTCGCCTTTGTAACGGACGACCAGTTGGATCGTATTCTCGCGCAGGGAAAAAGATATTTGGGGAATTATTCTAGGAGCCATAAAATCAAAAGGACACAACTTGTGGCCAAAGTTGTGTCCTTTTTTTTAATTCATTTTACTTTCAACTTTTTTTGTTTGCTTTAAATACTTAACTTTGATCGCTTTAGGGGAAAACAAAGCAAAATAAAAAACGCTAAAACTAATTAAAGTGGTGTGAGAGGGAATCGAACCCCCGACACAAGGA
>JAYUVL010000353.1:0-6492 GCA_043754075.1 Cytophagales bacterium
ATTTAACGATGCTGTAAAACAAGGTTATCTAAACAAGATCCTTGACGAAGTTGTAATTCAAAGTAAAGTTGAGTTTAACTATGAGGACACCGATGATGAAGAATAGAAGAACGGCACATAACAAGGGGTTTGCAAAGTTACAAAAATTTTCTGCGCTTCGCTTAGAATTTTTGCAACTTCGCAAGTCCCCGATTCGTTGTCATCAATCTTAAACAAAAAACCGTCAAAAAATAGCCCAAAAATTCGTAAATTGCAGCAGCACGAAACAAAATATCACAATGCTAAAGTACATCAATCAATACGAAGGTTTGAAAAGTGTGTATCAAGGAGCTGACCGTCATACTTGGACAAAAGAGGAATTAGAGGAGTATGAGTATGCACGTATGCGTGAAACTGATGAAATTGCAGAAAAATTGCTTGTGGAGGAGAAAGCAGAGTTACGCAAACAAATTCAAATGGCAAAAACTATGTTAGCGGATAACGAGCCTGACGAGAGAATAACCAAATATACAGGCCTAACTTTTGAACAAGTTGAGGAACTGCGTAACAAAACAAAGAAAAACTGATGACAACAGTAATGTTGGCGAAAAGTCGGGTTTTCGTGCTCCTAAGACAGTTTTGAGGTTGGTGAAAGTTTGGTTTTCAAATCAAGTTTTGTGGTAAAAGCCCAGCCTTGGGGTAACTGCCAACCATTGCCCAGCAAATCCACCACTCGCCGCTATTGAGCGCAGAACCGGCCCACGACGGCCATTGGGTCTTGGCCGTCGCGCTTGGCCGTACACCCTAAACCAAAAGCGGACGATCCCCGAAGGAACCGCCCGCTGATTGGTTACTTTGTCTAGTTGGGTGCGCTGCCCATCGTTCCTAGCGCTCCACCTTGATCCGGATGCCCTCCGAATGGCTGCTGAACTCGGGGGCGTACATGCACTGGATGGTGGTGACGCCATTGGAAAATTCGCCCGCGTGGGTGGCGCGCAGCGGGTATTCAAACACCCAAGTGCCCTGTGGCAGCCAACCGAAGAAAAAGTTGGTGGCCGCATCGCGGGTGCTCTCGTAATAGCCCAGCCCATCTTGCCATTTATAGCGGCTCAGGACGTTGATGGGTTCAAAACCGGCCGCCCGCATGTCCTTGAGGTGGACGTACTCCATCGCCCGATCCACCCGCAGCTCGATCCGCACTTTGACCAGATCGCCCACTTTGAGCATGGTGCCGTTGGTTAGGGGCTTCAGCACGGGGCCAGTGGGGGAGTTTTCTTGCAAAAACAATTGCTTTTGCAGTTTGAGGGGTGTTTCGGCGGGGGTGATCTTGTCCAAATCTTCAAAATATTGCCAATACAGCCCGCCCCAGGCCACCCCGCCAGTGGTACTTTTTTTCACGGTCACTTTGCCCATTTCTGGGGTGATCTCGCCCTTGCCCCAAGTGGCTTTGAAATAGCCGGTGCCCGCCTCGGGTTGGCCGCCCTCCAGTTTTTTGGGATCCAGCAGTTGGCGGCCCACTTTGATCTCCACTTGGGGATCGGCGGTGAGCCAGTTGCTGCCCTGAAGCAGGAGCGCATAACACGCCTCGGCGGTGGCTTTGGTGGTTTTCCAATCTTGGGTCTGCTTTTGTTTGAGCAGCCAAACTTTGAGGTCATCGACGGCCTTGTCGTCTTTGGCCACTTCGCTGAACACTTCCACCATCAGGGCTTGGGTCTCGATCGGCATTTCGTACCACCAGTAGCTGCGGTTCATCATGTTTTTCCAGTACATGCCCATTTCTTCGCTGTTGAGGGAGCGTTCGCGGAGCGATTTGACAACATCCTTGGCCACGGCCTGGCGGTCGTTCCGGTGCAACACCAGCGCGATCATCCCCTCGCCGTACAGCCCGTTTTGGAACCAATACTTCTCGGCCTGTTTGAGGTAGTAGTCATAGGCGTCGCGGTTGCGCGGGGCCACGGCCACATCGCGGAAAAAGCTGCGGGAATACAGGTAATGGATTTGGGTATAGCCAATGTTTTTGTCTTCCAGCTTGGCTTGGCCTTTTTTCACGAGGCGGAGCAGTTCTTCGTAGTCTTCGCGGTTGCGCTCGTCAAGGTAGTTAGTGGCCCGGTTGAGCATGGCCCAAGCTCGCCCCGGGCTGATCCCCGTGGCGTAGGGCTTGGCCGAAGTGGTGGCCTCGGGCCGCACGGTGAGCACGCCGAGCTTGTCCAGGTGGCCCATGCCCGCCACAATGTGCTGGGTGACCCAGCGGCTGTCGGGCATGCCCGGGAACCACGGAAACCCGCCGCTGGTCACCTGCATTTTTTCTAATTTGGTGAGCGATTGGTCCAACTCGCCCGTCATCCGCACAAAGTCGAACAGGACCCCCAGGTTGCGCTTGCGCTCCGACTCATTGGCGGCTTGGCGCACCCAGGGGGTTTCCTCGAGCAAGAGGGCTTTCAATTCTTGGTTTTTTGACAAATTGGAAGCCAATGGCCCCCCGCCAGCTACGGGTGGGGCGTTTTTCCAAGCCTCGAACACGTTTTTGATCGTGGGCTGGGTCTGCACCACGTGCGTGGCGATGCTGTTGGCATAGAACCGGCTGAACACCTGCTCGGCACATTCATAAGGATACTCCATCAGGTAGGGCAGGGCTTGCACCGCGTACCAAGCCGGATTGGGCGTAAACTCCAGCGTGAGGCTTTGGTTGCGGAGCGTCTTGGACTCGTTCTTGACCAATTTGGTCAGTTCATACGTCTTGGCCTGGCCGCCGCGCACGGGCAACGGCATGGTCTCGGTGACCAGCATCCGGTTGGTGAGCACGGGCAGGGTCATTTCCTCGCCGTCGGTAAAATTGCCCGCTTGGGCCACCACCCGGTAAGTGAGGGCCTGCACTTCGCCGTCGGGGATCTGGATTTTCCAATCGACCGCGGTGCTCTGGCCCTTTTTCACCGTAAACGTTTGGGTGGATCGCTGGGCGACCAACGCCTCCATCGACATGGCTTCCACCGGGGCGGGGTACAGCTTGGCATCGACGGGCTGCATGGTCAAGGCATCAAAAAAGAAAATTTTCGCGGTGCCATCTAGGTCTTTGTCCGATAGGTTGGTGATTTTGGCCGAAAACGTCATGGCATCGCGCTCGCGGAAAAAACGCGGCGGATTGGGCACCACCATCAGATCCTTTTGGGTCACGAGGGTGCGCTGGACCAGCCCGTGCTTGAGATCTTGGGTGTGGGCAAACCCCAACATTTTCCAGCGGGTGAGGGCCTCGGGAATGGTAAATTTGATCACCACGTTGCCCTCGACATCGGTTTGGAGTTGGGGGAAGAAAAAGGCCGTTTCGTTAAAATTGGTGCGGGCTTTTACTTGGTCCAATTGATCGGGCTTGGTCTTATCCTTGCCATCACTCGAATCACCAAAACCCATTGCTTTTTCCTCTTCGATCAATTCTTTGTCGCCTCCGCTACCATTTTTGCTCTTCTTGTTTGCCACTTGCGGGCTTGCGAGGCTTGCGCCATCTGCCTGCTCATTGACTGGAGCCGCCATCGCCACCGATTCGGAACGCATCATCATGTCTTCACTCATTCTATTTCTTCCAGGGGATCCGCCAACGAGCTGGTAACGGCCGCCATGGCTGCTCACCTCAAAATGGTGGAGTTTATCATAGTCGCGCTGCTGGATGCTAAACTTGTTGCTTGGCCAGCGGTTGAGCAGTTCAGAGCCAACATCGCCAAAGGAATGGCTTTGCCAGATGCGGTTGAGGCCAAACGAGGGCAAGATCCGAAAGTCGAAGCTGTTGGGCGCGAAGGCATCGAGCGAGGCATCGTACAGCCCGGCCACCAATTCGGCAGCTACCTTATCGCCCGTTTTGCCCCGGATTTTGAGCCGCCATTCTTCGGCCTGCCCAGGTTGGAGCTTGTCACGGAAGGTTTCGAAACTGATGTCCAACGCTTGGTTGGTGTGGGGTACTTGGATCGGTTGGTGGTGCTGGTAGGCCCGCCCGTTTTTGATGAAGGTAAGGTGCAGGCCGAAGTCCCCCCGGTGCTTTTCTTCCACGGGCAGCGAAAATATCCGCTGTTCGTCCGAAAACTTGAGCCATTCGGTTTTTACGATTTCGCCGCGCTCCTCCACTTCGTAGAGGATCCGCAAATCGGTGAAGGCCGAGGCGGTGAGTAAACGCGCTAGATCCCCCGGCTCATGGGCCAAGGCTGCGGGCGGGTTGCCGGCGGCCGTGAGGGCGGCACTCCCTTGGCCGCGTTCGGGGGTGAGTTGGCTAAAAAAGCCACTCATTTGGTAGGCCGGCTGGCGGTTTTTTTCCGAAAACACGGTAAAATATTCGGTATTTTTCACCACCGTGCCAAAGCGGTCGGTAGCGGTCAATTCCAGCACGTAGGCGCCGGGCTCGAGCTTGCCCAAGTCGAGCTGTTTGCTCTTTTCGGTGTCAAAGGCTTGCTGGGCCACTTGGGCCGCTTTGGGCCATTTGGGCAGCCGGTCCTCGTCCGCATACACATCGTGGGGGAAAGCCCGATAAAATTCGTCCTTGGTGAGGGCAAACAGGTCGGGCTGCTCCCAAGTGCGGGTGCGAAACACGCGGGTGGGCGCTTGCAGGCGATGCAGGGCAAAGTTCCCCTTGGCCGGTTCAAATTCGCCGTCCAAATTGGTGGTGGCGAGTTCAAAGGCGGCATTTTTGTTGTCCAAGTTCAGTTCATTGGGCACATTGGTGCTCAGCTCGAGGGCATCATAGCCGATGCTCAGGCTGCGGCTGCCCGAGCGGGTTTCGCCGTTGAGGTCGGTCACATCGGCACTCACCTCGTAAATGAAAATGGGCCGTGACGACTCGGCGACGCTGCGGTCGGGGATGGCCGAAAACATCACTTTGAACACCCCATTTTCGTCGGTTTTGGCGGTTCCATTGGCAATTTCCACTTCGGGGGATGAGGGGTAGCTGCCGTAGTACCGCCACCACCAGAACGGGAAGCGGGCCCGGCGCACCACGCGGTATTTGACCTCGGCCCCGTCGATATTGGCCCCAGAGTAGGCTTTGGCCGTGCCCTCGGCGGTCACAGTTTCGCCCAATTTGAAAGCGCCTTTCATTGGGTCAAACGCAACTTCAAACTTGGGGCGTTTGTAATCCTCCACCAACAATTGGTGGTAACTTTGGAGGCAGCGCAGGCTCATCTGCCCGTTCAGCCCACCGCTGGGCGCGGTGAAAGTGCCAGCAAAACTGCCGTATTCATTGGTTTTGACTTCCAGTTGGGCGGCTTGCTGGCCGTTGGCATCGTTCAGTTGCACATTGAAAGTCTGGTTTTTGAGCAGTTCACTCCGCTCGCCCGTGCGCTGGAGCGCTATGCCCTTGAAATAGATGGTTTGGCCGGGGCGATAGATGGCGCGGTCGGTAAAGAAGAATATCTGGGATTGACTGGCGATCGGGGTTTGGTAATAATTCGGGGTGTACATGTCCCGGTCGCTCCACAGCACATCCTTGCCGCTGATCAATTCGGCCGATATGTAATTATTGGCATTTTCCCCCTTGGTACTGGCATGGCGCAAGTATCCATTGCCATCGGTGGTGGTGGTGGTCAGTTTGCGGTAGGTGTAGCGGCGGGAGTTGTAGTTGTACTCCCGGCTGTAGAGGTTGGCGGTCACATTGGGCAGCGGGAAACCGGTGTTGCGGTTCAGGACGTGAAATTCCAGAAAGCCGTTGCCAGACCGGGTAAGGTAGCTCAGGTCCGATACCGTGAAAAATGCAAAGGCCACCGAATTTTTGGCCGCGTTGAAATTGGGCTGGTCCGAGGCCAAGAGGATATATTCGCCAAAGGGCAGGGCGGGCATTTTGGCCTCAAACCGGTGGGATTGCAAGTCGCCCTCGCTGCTGGGTACTGGCTGCACCCATTCGGTCGCCCCGGTTCGGGCGGCAACGCCGGTGATCAATGAAGGTTTTTCGTCATACTTTTCCCCGATCTTCTCGATCTCGGCCCGGTTGGTTTTCACTACTTTGAACCACAACTTGTCCAAGTTGCGGAAGTTGACCAGCACCCGAGCGGCTTGGTTGGCGGTATTGATGTCTTCCAGCTTTAGGCCGAGTTCTTTGTCGGTCAGTTGCTCCATCAGGGCTTGGCAATTGTTGGCCCCAATCGTGCCGGGATATTGGGCCACCGCCTTTTTGGCCAGTTCAAAGGCTTTTTTCTTTTCAAAGCGCAATTTATCGTCGCCAGTGCCAGGCTTGTAGCTCTCGCCCCGGCCTTGGAAATAGAGGGCTTCCAAGTACGCAAAATCGGCGGCGATTGGCGACTTTGCGTACGTCCCCTTGGCCAAAAGCAGAGCGGCCAGGTATTTAGCGTCTTCGTCAACAAAAACAGCGTGATTATGGACCAACTTGATCCGTTTGGCATCAGCGTCGGCCAGCGCATCCACATTGCCACTGGCTTGGTGGTACATGAGGAGATCTTGGAGGAGCAAGAGCGCCCGGAATTTCAGGTCGTTTTCATCTTTGCTGGTGATTTTCAGGCCAATGAATTCGGAAGCGGGGGCCAG
>JAYUVL010000354.1:0-10461 GCA_043754075.1 Cytophagales bacterium
AGGAGATCCAGAAATTATATCGTATAGGATTTTTGTAGATAAACCGAAAATTAATGAAAAAGCAATGTTTAATAAAGTCTGTAGAAATACTATTCAATCTGACCTTATCAAGGTTAAACAAGATTACTTTAGAGATAAATCAAAAGAATCTAAAGCACCTTGTCAAGAAACAAAAACTCTTATGAAATTTGAAGATTTAGTAGTTGACCACAGACAACCAAATACACTTTCGGTTATTATAGACCGTTTTATTGAACTAAATAACATCGATATTGAAAAGGTTGATTATAAAACTGAACCAAATAAATTGACCGAATTTAAAGACAAAAAATTATCATTGATGTTTCGTGAATATCACAAAGAAAAAGCATTATTGAGAGTTGTTGACAAAAACTTAAACTTAGCAAGGAGTGGGATGGCTAGACTAAAACAAATGAAAGATGACTTGAAAGTTAATGACTAGTACTAACATCGACTCAAACCCATTAAGTTAGCCAAAAAGCTGGCGCGAGCCTTGGGGCATGACCGCAAGAAGCATCTCGATATTTTTTCAAGAAATTTGCCAAAAGTAGGGATCGAAAAGCGAATATGCGTACCAACCCTGTGGCCCCGCCTTGGCCGGAAAACGGCGCAGCTTTGCGCTAGCCCCAAATCAAATAAAGCCTTTCCACCACCATCGCGCCATTCTGCAATAAAAACCCTATCTTTCCCCCGGCTATCCATAAATTGAACTATCAAACCTCTCTTGAAAATGAAAAATCCTGCTGTTTTATTTGTCTTGCTGGTGCTGGCTTCGCTGCTGAGCGGTGGCGCTTTGTCCCCAGATTTGCAAGCCCAAGATCGGAAGAAATTAATGGTCAAGCACTTACTTTGCGAGAACTTGGCCAACCCGATTGGCTTGGACACTCAATATCCCCGATTTACTTGGCAATTGGAAGCGGACCGGCGCAATGTGCTGCAAACTGCCTACGAAATCAGGGTAAGCAAGGACATGACCATGAAAACCGCCGTTTGGGCCACGGGAAAAGTGGTTTCGGACCAATCGGTTTTAGTCAGTTACGCTGGCTCGCCTTTGGAATCCAATCAGCGATATTATTGGCAGGTGCGCGTCTGGGACAACGATGGCAATGCTTCGGCATGGAGTACGCCCGCGTTTTGGCAAGCTGCTTTTTTGAGTGCAAGTGATTGGAAAGCAAAATGGATAAAAGCCGGCTTTGATGAGGATACGACGCTGCGCCCAAGCCCACTTTTCCGCCGAAATTTTAATCTTAAAAAGCAAGTCAGATCTGCCACTGCTTACATCACCGCCCAAGGGCTGTATGAGGGCTTCCTGAACGGAAAACGCATTGGTGATTTATACCTCACTCCTTTCTGGACGAGCTACCAAAAACGCCTGCAATACCAAGTTTTTGACGTAACTCCTCTTTTGAAGCAAGGTGACAACACCATCGGGGCCATGCTCGGAAGTGGCTGGTTCAGAGGCACTTTGGCTTGGGAAGGCAACAAAAATCTTTACGGAAAAGACTTGGCGTTGCTTTTCCAAATGGAAATTACCTACACTGATGGCACAAAAGAAACCATTATTTCTGATGAAAATTGGAAATCTAACACCGGGCATATTTTGTACTCGGAAATCTACAATGGTGAAACTATTGATGCCCGCAAGGAGGAAAAAGGCTGGAGTACAAGCACTTACAACGATGCAAAATGGGCAGGAGTACGCCCGACCGACTACAAAGGTACGCTATTGGCTACTTACAACGAGCCTGTGAGAAAACAAGAAGTTTTCAAACCTATCAAAATTTTCAAAACACCCAAAGGGGAACAAGTCATTGACTTTGGGCAAAACATGGTCGGCTTGGTGCAGGTAAAAGTAAAAGGCAAAGCAGGTGATAAAATTACGATTTTGCACGCCGAAGTATTAGAAAAGGCAGGTAATTTTTATACGGAAAACTTGCGTACTGCCAAGCAAAAAAATGAATACATTTTAAAGGGTGGCGAAGAGGAGTCTTTTGAGCCTCATTTTACTTTTCAAGGCTTCCGCTACATCAAAATAGAAGGCTTTCCCACCGACATCAAAGCCGAAAACTTTACCGCAGTGGCCCTTTATTCAGACATGAAAAAAACGGGAGCATTTACCAGTTCTCACGCCTTGCTCAACCAGCTACAGCACAATATCCAATGGGGGCAGAATGGCAATTTTGTCGATGTGCCTACCGACTGCCCGCAAAGGGACGAACGCTTGGGCTGGACGGGGGACGCACAGGCATTTGCTCGTACCGCCACTTTTAACCGACAATCGCATAATTTCTTTGCTAAATGGCTCAAAGATTTGGCGATTGACCAAGCCCAAGCCGACGGAAGAGTACCCAATGTAGTGCCCAATGCCCTACGCAAGGATGCAGGCGGCTCGGCGGGTTGGGCTGACGCCGCTACGATTATCCCTTGGGATACCTACTTGGCGTATGGCGACAAGCAAATTTTAGAAAACCAATACGAAAGCATGAAATCTTGGGTAGGTTTTATGGAAAAAAATAGCACTCACTTTCTGTGGAATAATAGCTGGCATTTTGGAGATTGGCTTTTCTATCGCCCGAGTGATGATTTAGATGGAAGGTCGGCGGTTACCGACAAACATTTGATAGCCCAATGTTTTTTTGCACATTCAACCAATCTGCTCATCAAATCCGCCAATGTTTTAGGTAAAACCGAAGATGTAAATAAGTATTCAGCACTTCTAAAAAATATCAAAGATGCGTTTATGAAAGAGTACATGACACCTTCGGGCAGATTGGTTTCAGGTACACAAACGGCTTATGTACTGGCGCTTAACTTTGATATGCTGCCCGAAAATCTTAGGCAACAAGCGGCAGACCGCTTGGCAGAAAACGTGAAAAGCTATAATACGCACCTGACTACGGGCTTTTTGGGCACGCCTTATCTCTGCCATGTACTTAGTCGTTTTGGCTATTCAGACCTCGCTTACGGCCTACTTTTGCAAGAAACATATCCGTCTTGGCTTTATCCTGTCAAAATGGGCGCAACCACCATTTGGGAACGCTGGGACGGAATCAAGCCCGATGGCACTTTCCAAACCGCAGATATGAACTCCTTCAATCACTATGCTTACGGGGCGATTGGCGACTGGATGTATAGAGTTGCAACGGGCATAGACACCGAAGAAAGTGGCGTGGGCTATAAGAAAATCACCATCAAGCCGCACCTTGGCGGTAAATTGACAATGGCAAGTGCAACCCTCCAAACGTACTACGGCCCAGTGGTTTCGAGCTGGAAAACAGAGAATGGAAATACGACTTACAACCTAGAAATTCCTGCAAATACAACCGCAACTATCTTTTTACCTGCCAAAAGCATCGCTGAATTGACAGAAAATGGGGTAAAAATTGCGGAAGCAAAAGAAATAAAAAACGCCAAATATGAAAACGGCCGCGTGCGTTTTGAAGTAGGCAGTGGCAAGTATCGTTTCACCGTGGAACATGCTCGCTAACTGGTGAGGGTTTGCACCGCGCGGGAACACCATTGTACGAACGCATTTCTGGTCGTTTCACCCAATTGTGTCTTACCTTTGATCAATTTCAACAAATCCTCTATTTTTTGCCATGAAACAATTTTTCATCCTTTGCCTATTGATTGGGCTGGCGTGGCCGGTAGTGGCCCAACGCCAAAAACTGGCGTTACAAATTGCCCAAAAAGCCAAAGAAATCGAGCCGAAGGTCATTGAATGGCGGCGCGATCTGCACCAGTTTCCCGAACTATCAAACCGGGAATTTAAAACAGCGGCCAAAGTGGCGGCGCATTTGCGCAACTTGGGGCTGGAAGTGCAAGAAAAAGTGGCTCACACTGGCGTAGTGGCCGTTCTCAAGGGCGGCAAACCCGGCCCAGTGGTGGCACTGCGCGCCGATATGGACGGTTTGCCGGTAGCCGAGCGGGTCAAAATCCCCTTTGCCTCCCAAGAGCGCAGCCAGTTCAACGGCCAAAACGTGGGGGTGATGCACGCCTGTGGGCACGATACGCACGTGGCCATCTTAATGGGCGTGGCCGAAATCTTGGTGGCAATGAAAGCCGATGTGGCCGGAACGGTCAAATTTATCTTTCAGCCCGCCGAGGAAGGCGCACCCGACGGCGAAGAGGGCGGGGCCGAACTGATGGTCAAAGAGGGGGTGCTGGAAAATCCCAAAGTAGAAGCCATTTTTGGCCTGCACATCAATTCCCAAACCGAAGTGGGCAAGATCCGCTACAAACCGGAGGGCATGATGGCGGCAGTGGATCGGTTTAAGATCAAAGTCCGGGGCAAGCAAACCCACGGCTCGCAGCCCTGGAGCGGGGTCGACCCGGTGGTGACGGCCTCGCAGATCGTACTGGGCCTCCAAACCATCATCAGCCGGAGTGTCAACCTGACCGATGACGCAGCCGTAGTGACGGTCGGTTCGTTCCACGGCGGGGTGCGCGGCAACATCATCCCAGAGGAAGTGGCACTAGAAGGAGACATTCGCACTTTCAACGACCAAGCACGGAAGCAGGTATTGGATTTGATCACCCGCGTGGCGACCAACATCGCCGAGAGTGCCGGAGCCACGGCCGAAGTAAAAATCACCGCTGGCTATCCCGTTACTTACAATGACCCCGCACTCACCGCCCTGATGGCCCCCACCCTCGAAGCCTCGGCAGGCAAGGACAACCTGATCCTCATGCGCCCCACCACCGGCGCCGAAGATTTTTCGTTCTTTGCCCGTCAAGTGCCCGGGCTGTTTATCAGCCTCGGCGGAATGCCCAAAGGCATGAAGGCCAGCGAGGCCGCTCCCCACCACACGCCCGATTTTTTTGTGGATGACAGCGGGATGCTGCTCGGAATCACCACCTTCTGCCACTTGGTGTTCGACTATGCCGAAGCCAAAAAGAAAAAATAGGTTTGTTGGCTTCAGTCCCACCCAAAGCCCCACGGATTTCAATGATCCGTGGGGCTTTGCTTTATATCAGTGTCGTAAAAAAGGCAATTGCTGAAAAGCAATCAGCGCCCACTCCCAGCTCGGCTCATTCCCCACTGCACCATTCATTCTCGCAAGAACCAATGGGAGCACCGGGCGGCATTTCCTTGTGGCCGGGCACTTTGGCTTTTTCGGGGGCTTTCATCCGCTCGATCGCGTAGTCCAAATGGGCCAAGTAGCCGACTTCTTTGGTACTGGCCTTGGTCGATTCGATATATGCTTTCAGCTCCCTGAGCGTTTGCTGGCATATAGCGCGGGTCTGGTAGGTGGCGTTCTCGTTTACGCTCAGGGCCAGCAGGTGGGTCAGGGCGATCTGCTCGGTCTGGAACTGGACCTGCTGGGCAAGGCCCGTACTCCGGGGCGCTTTCCAAGTTGCATTTTGGAGTTGGGCCAGCACTTCGGCCAAACCAAGGGCCTGGGCCCGGGCCTCAAACTCAACCAGCCGGTTGGCCCGCTCTGGGTGCAGCAGCAGGCCGAGCGAAAAATCAGCGGCAGCTTCGGCGGCGGCCAACGGGTCAAAAGTAAGGCCGGTGCGCTTTTTGAACAGTTCGCGGTTGGCCCCAAAACCCAACGGCCTGGGTGGAATGAGCTTGATGATCCGCTCGGGGAGCGTGAGCACCGCCGGGCTGATGGTACCCAGCAGCGCATTCAGGGCTTGCACTTGGGCCTCCTTGGCCAAAATCTGGGTCACGAGTTGGCCATCGCCGCGCAGGGCATAGTTATAGTCCATGCCTCCCACCATTTTCACGGCCGCTTCCACTTGGTAGCGGTGGTAATTGTAGACCGGCACCAGCACATCTTCCAACAACGCCAGTGGCTCTCCTTCCCGAATATTTTTTTCGCCAAAATTATCGAGGGCTTTCTGCCGCACGGCCAGCACGTTTCGCAGTTCGGTGACGGGATCTTTGCCGTTGTCCCACAGGTGGGAGGCGGGATGGGCCCCGCCGGGGGCGCGGGAATCTTGGTCGGAGATGAACCGCAGCCCGCGCTGGTTCGCTTCGTCAATGATCTTGTTGAGTTCCTTGGCTTCGTCGGCACCTTTGGGAAATTCTTGATATCCCCATTTGATGCTCACCTTGTCCCATTCACCCATGCCGAGTGCATAGGCATTGCTTAGGTCAATGTTGCCATTTTTGTCCAATTGAATCGTCGGGTGGGGGTAGTCCATGACCGAAGCGCGGCTGTTGGTGCTGGCCGCATAGTTGTGGACCAGCCCCAGCGTGTGGCCCACTTCGTGCGCTGAGAGTTGCTTGAGGCGGAGCAGGGCAGTCTTGAACATTGGCTCGCTCACAGCCTTGCCACTTTCGAAAGGAGCGAGCAGGCCGGCAAAAATGAGATAGTCTTGGCGCACCCGAAGCGATCCCAGCGATACGTGGCCCTTGATGATCTCGCCCGTGCGCGGATCCACCACCGACGAACCGTAGCTCCAGCCCCGCGTCGACCGGTGAACCCACGTAATGGTGTTGTAGCGCACATCCATGGGATCGGCGCCTTCGGGCAGGAGCTTTACCTGAAACGCATCTTTGTAGCCCGCCGCCGTAAAAGCTTCGTTCCACCAACTAGCCCCCTCCAGCAGGGCCGATCGGATGGGCTCGGGCGTACCATTGTCCAAATAATATACAATCGGCTCAACTGCCTCGCTTACCTTGGCGGTCGGGTTCTTCTTCTTCAAGCGGTGGCGAACAATGAATTTCTTGTCAATGGGTTCGTTCACCGGAGTTGCATAGTCAAAATACGAAATATTGATAAAGCTCGATCGCGGATCAAAGGCACGCGGCGTATAGTCGCTGTCGGGCAGTTGCACCAGCGAGTGGTGGGTGCGCACGGTGATGGCCTCCACCGATGGGGCCACCGAGGCCACATAGCCCCCGGCATCTTCCCCCCCAGTAAAAGTGAGGGTGGCTTCAAACTCGGTGTTCTGGGGGAAATTTTTGGTGCGGGGCAAATAAATCGCCGAGCGACTGGCGGACAGTTGGTAGTTGCCCTGTTTCATTCCGCGCAAGCGGGCGGCCACGCCGTGCGCATCGCGCAGGAAAAAATCGGTGGCATCCACCAGCACTTTGGCGCCTTCTTCGGCCTCTACGGTGAAGCCCCACAGGATCGACTGGGCGAACGATTCGCGCACGGCCCGCCGCTCGTTCGGGTCTTGGCTCACGGCCCGGTAGCGCTGGTTGGGCTGAACCATCAATACTTTTTTGCCCACTCGGCTGAAGTGGACAATGCGCTCGTCGCCCAGTTGGGCCCGATCCAGCCCAATGTCGTTCGACCCCAATCCGGCGGACAGGGAATTGAGGTACAGCACTTCGGTCTCAAACTGGTCAATTTCCAGCCAGATTTTGCCTTGGGCCGCATCCCACCAAAAGGGGAAGAGACCCGCTTGGCGCGTCATGCCGGCTGTCTTTTCGGCAATAGTGGGCAGCTTTTGGGCCCATGAGACCACTGATAGACTCCAAAAAAGGGAAAAAAGTAGAAACTTTTGCATAGAAGGTGGGTTTTGACCCCAAATTAATGCTTGCGCACAGGCAAAACAAGCATTGCGGCAGAAAATTATGCCCTGCAAGTCAAATCCCCACCAACGGCGGCGGGGCCGGCCGGGCCTTATATGCCCACTGCCAAAGCCAAATATTGCTATATTTGGGAGCGCAGGGCTGAGAGGCCAGTTGGTTTGACCATCGGGATCAAAGCACGCCCCTGAACAAACGGATCAGCAAACCTGCGCAGTTAAAAACAGCTACACTGGTAGCTAAAAGGCAGTTAAAGTTTTCAAAGTTCACCAACCCAACTAGGGCAACTATTAACCATTGGCGGCATCAAGTGATGCAATCGCGGTGACCAGACCCACCCATTAAACACCAACATTCAACATGAAAAAAATCATCCTCGTATTATTTATCTTGCTGTGCCAAGAGGCAGATGGCCAAGCATTGAAAGCCAGGATCAAAATTGACACCGATCGCACCATTGGCGATATAGACCCCAATCTGTTCGGTAGTTTCACCGAACACTTGGGCCGGAGTATTTATGGGGGCATCTATGAACCGACTTCTTCGCAGGCCGATGAATTCGGGTTTCGGAAAGACGTGCAACAGGTGATGAAAGAAATGGGGGTCACCAATGTGCGCTATCCCGGGGGGAATTTTGTATCGGGCTACCACTGGGTGGACGGGATTGGCGACAAAGCCCGCCGGCCCAAACGCATGGACTTGGCCTGGGGCGGCATAGAACCCAATACCGTGGGCACCGACGAGTTTTTGCGGTGGGCGGCCCGTGCCCAAGTCGAGCCATTTATGTGCATCAACTTGGGCACGGGCACGCTCGAAGAGGCCCGCAGTTGGGTGGAGTACTGCAACGCAAAGCCGGGAACCACTTGGGCCGATCTGAGGGCTGCCAATGGGCATCCGGAACCCTACCGGGTCAAATACTGGGGCCTGGGCAATGAGATCGACGGCTCTTGGCAAATGGGGCATAAAAATGCCTCCGATTACGGCAAATTTGCCCTGGAAGCGGCCAAAATGATGAAATGGACCGACCCCAATATCAAGTTGGTCGCCGTTGGCTCAAGCGATACTCAATCCAACAACTGGATCGATTGGAACAAAACCGTGCTTGGCTATCTCTATGGCCACGCCGATTACATTGCCCTGCATTTTTACGTTGGCGAATGGGGCCAAAAACCCAATTGGTGGAAAGACCCCTTGTACTTCTTGTCACGCATCAATGAGGTGGAAGAACGGATCAAGATAACCAAAGGCTTGATCGAAGAAGTAAAGATCGAGAAGAAATCCACCAAGCCCATTTATATCGCTTTTGATGAATTCAACGTGTGGTACCGGGCCTTCAATGAGCAGAAATTGGAAGAGCGCTACGACTTGCAGGATGCCCTGATGATTGCCCAATACCTGAATACTTTTATCCGAAATGCGGATGTGGTAAAAATGGCCAACATCGCCCAGATGGTCAATGTGATCGCCCCCATTTTTGTCGAGAATGACAAGGTATGGCGACAGACCACTTTTTATCCTTTCCAGTTGTTTGCCCAGAACAGCAAGGGCAAATCATTAGATGTGTGGGTGGATGCCCCCCGATACGAAGTGGCCCAATTTAAGAACCAGTCGTATTTGGACGTATCGGCAAGTTATGATGCGCAAACCAATGAACTGGTGATCGGGGTGGTGAACCGGCATCCCGAGCAAAGCATCGCTACCGAAATCATTTCACAAAACGGCCGCTTTCCCGCTACCATCACCGTTCATGAAATCGCGGGCAACAACCTTTATGAGCAAAATAGCCTAGCAAATGCAGCCATCAAAACCAAAACCAAGGAAGTACCGGCCAAAGATTTTACTTTGCCTTACAACTTTCCCGCCCATTCATTTACCATGTTCAAAGTAGCGCTTGGCAAAAGCAAATAGGCCGGCGCTTGGCTGGAATCCCCAATCGCCACGGCGAGGGGATCTCTTGAACAGAAAGCAGTCCGCGGTGGATCAAGCAGGCTCCACCGCGAGCTGCTTTTTGATTGATCACCGGATCTGGTCAATGTCAAATTTGGGTGATTGATGATGGTTGTGAATAACCCCTTTTTAAGAAGGGCCTGTACCCTACGGCCCTATCAATCATTTTGGCAACTATTGCCTCCTATTGGTAAATTTTACCGCATTTTATGTCAAACGGGTCTACCCCCAGAAAAACTGTCCACAAAAAATCTCGACCAAACCAATAATTTTCTACAAGATTGATCATTCCCGAGCTTCCTACGAAATTGTTTGTGTGCTTTCCCTTATTTTTGGTGCAGCAAATAAAGTAGCATTAATTTTCAGAGAGTAGTGAACAATCGTCAACTAAACAGGGTGGAAAAACTATGAAAAAATTTACTTATTGGGTTGTTTTGAGTTATTGTTTGATGTGGACTTTGTCAACACAGGCCCAAGAAAAGGTCATTAGTGGCAAGGTGACATCGAGCGAGGACAACAATGTACTGCCGGGCGTAAACGTAGTGGTAAAAGGAGTGAACAAAGGAGCCGTGACCGATGCGGAGGGCAACTATAAAGTGAGCTTGCCATCCGGGGCCAGCACTTTGGTATTTTCCTACATCGGTTATTTGACCCAAGAAATAGAGATTGGCACGCGCAGCGTGGTGGATGTGGCCATGCAAGTGGATGCCCGCCAATTAAACGAAGTGGTGGTGACGGCCCTGGGCCTGACCCAACAGAAAAAATCACTCACCTACTCGGTACAGGAGGTGAAAGGGGCCGAAATCATCCAAGCCCGCGAGGCCAACATCGTCAATGCCCTCAATGGCAAAGTGGCGGGGGTACAGATTGTGAGCAACGGGGGGTCGGTCGGGGCGGGTGCCTCCATCAACATCCGGGGCAAAAACTCTTTTACGGGCAACAGCCAACCCCTGTTTGTCATTGACGGAGTGCCGGTGAGCAACGCGTTCCGGGGCGGAGGCTCC